>CAZDAN010000135.1:3517-6125 GCA_964503565.1 uncultured Bacteroides sp. | reverse complement strand
ACCTTATTTAATATAGGAATCCGAACAACCACAATGGAATCTGATTGCCATGTCCCACTTCGGCCTTGTGCATGGCTTGGTAAATGTTGGGGTTGTCTTTGATGCGGGTACCTTCTGTGCAGACATTGAACAGGAGGTTGTCGTCCACCAAGAACGAAGTACCTTTTACTCCCTTGTTCAACTTATGGTCTTTCCACAGGTTGTTGAGGAAGAACGTTTCCAACACGTGTTTCTCCTCTACCCTCACCGGATATATGCTATACATGAGGCAAGTATTGTGCATCATTATCCGAGCCGGTTTCTTGGGAAACTTGTCACCCTTGGCATATACCATGTTGATAAGTCGGGCATCGGCCAGATTCTTGATGTAGTTCATGACCGTGGCGCGCGATGTCTGAATATCGATGGCCAATTGACTGATGTTGGGAGCTACGGGACCGGCCACGGCCAATTGGTAGAGCAACTTCTTTATCTTGGACAGATATTTCAGTTCGATTTGCTTCAGTAACAGAATGTCAACCTCTATCATCATGTTCATGGTCTTCAGCAGATTTTCTGAGAAATTGCGCTTTTCCAAAAAGAATGGATAGAAGCCATGATGCAGATAATCCTGAAAATAGTCCAAGGGGCGTGCTTTGGGAAGAATGCTCTTCACAATGTGCTCATGATTGTTCAGAATTTCTTCAAGAGTGTATGCGGGGAAATTGTTTCCTGTCTGCAGATTCAAGAACTCACGGAAAGAGAATCCGCGCAGGTTATATGACTTTACAAGGCCGTTAAGTTCGGGGTTCTCTTCCTTCAGACGCATGACAGACGAGCCTGTGAAGACAATCTTCAGACTCGGATAGCGATCGTAGCACAAGCGGAGCTCGTGACTCCAATCGGGTTGTTTGAACACTTGGTCAATGAGCAGTACCCGTCCGCCACGCTTGTGGAACTCGCCGGCAAAGTCGGCAATGCCACGTCCCTGAAAATAGAAATTGTTCAGGTTGATATACAGACACGAACGGTCGGTACCGAACTTTTCCTTGGCATATTGCAGCAAAAAGGTTGTCTTCCCCACACCGCGAGTGCCCTTGATTCCTATCAGACGGTCATTCCAGTTGATCTCGTCCATCAAATCACGACGGACAAGCGAACTGCTGATGTGTTCGATAAGGTAATTATGTGTACGATAAAAGACTTCCATTCCTTTTGTTTTGAATCTTCACACTCTAATTCGGTGCAAAGGTAACAATAATCCCACAAATTGCAAAGTAGAGATAGCAGAATATTGAACTTTTTTTTTATCTTTGCCGCGTCTTAACGGAAAAATCATCTGATAAAGCTCGTAAGTATATGTCAAAGACCTATGTTTTCAACCCTGACAGCGACATGGCGTTGGCCAACGGCGATGCCAATTATCTGCCTCCCCGTTCGGCACGACGCATGGCGGACGACCTGGCTTTTCTGCCTGTTTGGTATGCTGACGAGGGCGACTCGGTGCTGATTCCTCATAGCGACACACTGTACTATTGGAGTAAAACTTTTCCTGACGGTGTCTTTCATTCTGAAATCAAGTGGATTACGGAGCGTGAAACATTGCCGTCCCAAAGGGTTTCTCCGTGGGGATGGAATCCGTCTTTGGTCAAGCGGTTGTCCACGCGCGGTCTTCCCGCCGGATATTTGCCCACATGGGAGGAGATGGACCTTATGCGGCAATTGTCGTGCAGACAAACGGCGGTCGAGGTGCTCACATCCGTTGCTCAAAGTCTTTCTGCCGGACATCCTTTGATTGGTGAATCAGCCTTTTGCCTTACCGAAGAGGAGGTTGCCCGTCGGGTGGCAAGTTTTCCGGCCACAATGCTGAAGGCTCCTTGGTCGAGCAGTGGCAAGGGACTCCGTCGGGCACAAGGGCAATACGCCCCTCCGCTGAGCGGATGGTGTGCACGCACAATCAGTCAGCAGGGCGGGTTGGTTGTAGAGCCATTATATAATAAGGTGAAGGATTTCGCCATGGAGTTTCACTCTTCGGGCGATGGTTCTCCCCTGTCGTTTGTGGGATATTCGAGTTTTGTGACGGATGCAAACGGTTCCTATGAGGGCAATCGGTTGATGACGGACGAGGAGATTGAGACGGATTTGTCCCACTATGTACCCCGCGAGACTTTGCACATTGTCCGTCTCACTCTCCAGCGACTCATTGGTGAGCGGATAAGTCTGCACTATGCCGGTTATGTGGGCGTGGACATGATGATTTGTATGGACGGGCAAGGGGGGTATCGTCTCCATCCCTGTGTGGAGGTCAACCTGCGGATGAATATGGGCGTAGTGGCACACATCTTCCATGAACGATACGTGGCAAGCGGATGTCACGGACGTTTCATGGTAGAGTACTTCCCCACCTCTGATGCCTTGAAGCAGGCGCATCGCCTGCGGATGGAGGAGTTTCCCCTATCGCTTTCTGACGATGGCCGCATTTGTCGGGGGTATCATCCGCTCACTCCCGTCGGGAGGGATACGCAATACATCGTGTGGGCGTTGGTAAGTGAAGAATGAAGAGTGAAGAATCCAATAGTTTTGTACATTATGATTCTTCACTCTTCACTCTTCTCTTTTCACTCTTCTC
>CAZDAN010000135.1:0-3417 GCA_964503565.1 uncultured Bacteroides sp. | reverse complement strand
ATAGTTTTGTACATTATGATTCTTCACTCTTCACTCTTCTCTTTTCACTCTTCTCTTTTCACTCTTCTCACTCTTCACTTATCGGAACAGTGAAACTGAAGGTCGAGCCTTCGCCAAGAGTCGATTCGAGATAGACATTTCCACCGTTCTTGATGGCAAAGTCCTGACAGAGCAGGAGCCCTAATCCCGAGCCCTCCTCATTGTTGGTGCCGTATTTGCTGAAGTGTGTGGCGGTGTGAAAGAGTTTGGCTTGGTCTTCTTCGCTGATGCCGCATCCGAAGTCGCGTACGCTGATGCAGGCAAAGTTCTCCTCTTCCTTTTTGACCGACACGATGATTTTGCTTCCCTGGTTGCTGAATTTGATGGCGTTGCTCAGGAAGTTGCGGAGCACGGTCTTGAACATGTCGATGTCGGCAAAGACGTTCAGTTTCTCGCATTCGTCCACTTCGATGCTGATGCTTTTTGTTTCGGCCACCATGCGGAAAACCTCGATGACGGACACAACAATTTCGTCCACCAAGAACCGTTGGGAAACCACATTCAGTCGTCCCACCTGGCTCTTTGTCCATTTCAGCAGGTTGTCCAGCAGGGCAAACACCTCTTCCGATTGGGTGTTTACCATTGTCAACATGTTGAATGCCTCCTCTCCCATCATTTCGGGCGAGGTGGATTCGGTGAGCATGTTCAACACCATCTTTACCGTACTCATGGGCGAGCGCAAGTCATGGGCAATCACCGAGTAGAGCTTGTCGCGTCCGGCGATGGTGCGTTGCAACTCCTCGTTCTGCTGAAGGATGATGCGCTTGGCTGCCACCAGTGAAAGTTGGTATTTTACGCGCACGAGAAGCACTTCCTTGTTGAAGGGTTTGGATATGAAGTCGCTTCCTCCCATGTGGAAACCGCGCACGATGTCCTCTGATGTGTTCAGGGCTGTCAGGAAGATGATGGGGATTTTGGCCGTTTCAGCGTCTTTTTGCAACACTTGCGCCACGTCGTAACCCGTGAGGCCGGGCATCATTACGTCGAGCAGAATCAGGTCGGGCCTCTCATTGCGCACTTGCTCAATGGCTTGTTCGCCGTTGGAGGCTGTAATGATGTTGAATTTTTCATTCGACAGCATTACTTTCAGCAGCAACACGTTAGGCATTACGTCATCTACCACCAAAACTTTATAGTCGGACGGATTTATGTTCACCGTCACCGTTTGATTTGTTGTCATAAGATTCTTTTAGATTTGGTCTATGATTCCTCGGAAATATTCTATCATGTGCTTCAGGCCTTCGTCCAATTGAACTTTCGGTTCCCAGTCGAGCACTTCCTTGGCCAATTTGATGTCCGGCTTACGTTGGCGCGGGTCGTCGTGGGGCAGAGGTTCAAAGATGATGTTCGACTTCGAACCGGTCAGCTTGATAACCTTTTCGGCCAGTTCCAACATGGTGAACTCGCCCGGATTGCCGATGTTGATGGGGCCTAAGAAATCGTCGCTGGTATTTTCCATTACGCGAATCATTCCTTCCACCAAATCGTCCACATACTGGAAACTGCGTGTCTGTTTTCCGTCACCGTAGATGGTCAGGTCTTGTCCCTTCAAGGCTTGCACCACGAAGTTCGACACCACGCGTCCGTCGTGTGCCAACATGCGGGGACCGTAGGTGTTGAAGATGCGGATAATCTTCACCCTCACCCCGTGGCGGCGGTGGTAATCCATGAAGAGGGTTTCGGCGCACCGTTTGCCCTCGTCGTAGCACGAGCGGATGCCTACGGGGTTGACATTTCCCCAATACTCCTCGGGTTGCGGATGGATGGAGGGGTCGCCATAGACTTCACTGGTGGATGCTTGCAGGATTTTGGCGTTCACGCGTTTGGCAAGGCCCAACATGTTGAGTGAACCCATCACGGCCGTTTTGGTTGTCTGTATGGGGTTGTGTTGGTAGTGGATGGGCGATGCCGGACAGGCAAGGTTGTAGATTTCGTCCACCTCTGCCCAATAGGGGTTCACAATGTCGTGGCGTACCAACTCAAAATTGGGACGGCCTATCAGGTGCCACACGTTTTCCTTGCTTCCTGTGTAGTAGTTGTCCAGACAAATGACATCATTTCCCTCGTTGACCAAGCGGGTACACAAATGAGAACCGATGAATCCGGCTCCTCCGCTCACTAATATTCTTTTCATCTGACAGTTCTTAGATTTAATCAGTTGTTTGTTCATACAAAAACAGACCTGTCGGTCGATTCTTTGAAGCAAAAGTAGGAATTGTTTTTCTTTTTTGCAACTTTTTCAGAAAGAAATGTGTATTTTTGCGCTAAGAATCAGTGTTTGCATTCGTGTTATTATATAATTAAGGTATAAGATGAGGGAACTTTTCGTTTATCCTACGGTACTCAGCATTGCAGCCTCCGACAGTTGTGGAGGGGCCGGCATACAGGCCGACCTGAAGGCGGCTTCGGCCTTGGGTGTCTATGCCGCCACGGCCATCACGGCCGTCACCGTACAGAATACGTTGGGGGTGCAAGCCGTCCACCCGGTACCGTCCGAGGTGGTGGCCGGGCAGATTGCCGCCGTGGTGGATGACCTTTCGCCACAAGCCGTCAAGATAGGGATGGTCTGCGAAGTGCCCATCATCCGGGCCATTGCCGGTGAATTGCGCCGCACGCCCGTACCGACGATTGTTTACGACCCCGTCATGATTTCCACCAGTGGCCACCGGCTGATTGCCGAAGAGGCCGTGGAGGTCATCAAGCACGAACTTTTTCCCCTCTGCACCCTCATTACCCCTAATCTGCGCGAGGCGGAGGTGCTTTTAGGCACCCCCATACGTACAATGGACGACATGAAACGCGAGATTCACCACCTGCGCCGGTGGGGCGACTATGCCATCCTGTTGAAGGGGGGGCATCTGGAGGGAGAGGTGATGGCTGACCTCCTGCTGATGCCCGGTGAATCCGAGAGCCTCATTTTCCGGTCGGAGAAGGTGGATACGCCCAACACCCACGGCACGGGATGCACCCTCTCCTCTGCCATTGCCGCCTTGTGTGCACGTGGCCACAATTTGCCCACCGCCGTCCGCCAAGCCAAGGAGTATGTGAGCCAAGCCATCCGCCAAGGAGCCGACGTGAAGATAGGTCACGGCCACGGGGCATTGAACCACTTTTTTTCTCCCCTACCCTTAAAAAAGTTTTCTCCTGTGGAGAAAAATAATTCATCTGAGTCGGAATAAAATCTATCAGGTGTCCGAGGATTTTCTGTCAGCTGATAGTTCAGATTTTATCAGCTGATAAAGTGAACTCGATCAGCTGATATATTTTGCGCATACGGCGTCAACGTAGTGCCGAGGGACGAAAAAATGCCGTAAGGCTTTCATATCTCAATAATTATGAGTACCTTTGCACCCGATTTTCAAATTTATAACTTAAAAA
>CAZDAN010000134.1:0-6156 GCA_964503565.1 uncultured Bacteroides sp. | reverse complement strand
CTCCTAAACTTCCACGCATCTTTAGGATAGGATGAGCGGAAACGCCCGTTTGCAATCAACTTTACAGACCATCCTCTTTTTATCCCTAGGTATATTTATGCGGAATTTCACTCGTTACATAGTGCGTTACTTCCACGAAATAGGGATGAAATAGAAGTGCGAGATTTGTTACTAAGGGATGTAAAGATTCTATTTTTACCATATATTGGAATTGTCTCATTTACAAGGTACATTTTTTGTATGTCACTGAATAGGAGGGAGACGAACAACATACAGAAAAAGAAATGAAACATTTTTTATTGCGTTAATATGGAATTTGCACTACTTTTGCATCATGTTTATTTAGAACCAAAGAGATATGAATAAAAAAAACTACTTCTTTCTTATCTGTTTGCTCCTGCTTCTGATGGGGCAGAGCGCAACGGCACAACAACGTCGTCCGATAGACCACAAGAATCCCCTGTGGCTCGTCCATGTGGACGTGTGGAACAAGGCCGACCCGCAGAAGATTATCGACCTGATTCCCGACGACATCAAACCTTACGTGTGTATGAACCTCTCTCTTTCGTGCCAATACGACACGGAGAAGGATGTCTATAAGATGCCGCAGAATGCCATACGCACCTATAAATCGTGGGCGTCGGTGTGCCAACATAACAATATGTGGTTCACCTGCCAGCCTGCCAGTGGCGGACATACCCACATACAGGACGATGACCTGGAAATCTTTGAATACTTCTACAAACGCTATCCCAACTTCCTCGGATGGAACTACTGTGAGCAGTTCTGGGGATTCGACGAGCCGGACGACGAAAGCTCCAGCTCGCAGGCCGGCCGTTTGGCCTTGTTTGCCAAGTTGGTGCCTATGGCACACAAATATGGAGGCTTCCTCACCATCAGTTTCTGTGGCAACATCTGGTCACACGGGCTCAACCCCGTGGGCATGATGAAGCGCAACAAGGAGCTGCTGGAGGCTTGCAAGAATTACCCCGAGGCTTGTCTGTGGCTCTTCAAGTACACCACATCGTCGTGCTTCTATAATAATGAAAGTGTTACCATATCTCCCTTCATCAGCGGACTGGCCACCAGCTACGGTGTGCGCTACGACAACTGCGGATGGAACGGTGCACTGGATGCCATCCTTGGCGAAGGACACGGAAAGAAGTATCCCACGGCTGCCGGTCTGGGCACGGTGATGGAGCAGTCGTGTGTGAACGGAGGTGCCGTGTGGGATGGCCCTGAGCTGATATGGACTGAGGACTTCCAGAACCTGAGCAACAGTACGGTGGACGGATTCACCCGTCGCAACTGGGGCACCTTCAACAGTTTCAAGGGCGGATGGATTGACATGTTCCGTAAGATTATCGACGGAACGATGTACATCCCCACCCGCAAGGAGGTGGTGGAGAACACCAAGATTGTGGTGGTGAACGACATCAACAACTCCGACTACGAACAGAGTTATGCCGCTTGGGGCGACCTTTACGACGGACTCTACAAGCAGGATGACCCCTTCAACCGCGGCAACGGACAGTGGATGGACAACTTCTGCTACCTGAAAAAGACGGGACGCTATGCGGCCATTCCTGTCGTTATCGGTTTGTACGACTCGGTGGCCAAAGCCATTCCCGTACAGGTGAAGAAGTCTGCCTACCAGTCGCGCTGGGGGACTCAGACAGCCAAGGTGAACGACTTCAACAAACAGTACTCCAAGGTGAGCGAGGGCGACCTCTACGTTTCCCGCCGTGGAAACCAGCTGATAACCTACACTCCCTATACCTATCTGAACAAGAAGAAGACGGCTTCGGCAGAGATTCCGTTGCTTTACAACCGGTGCGACACCCTGGAGTTGAACTACGGCAAGCTCAGCAGCGGCACTGTGCGCGAGTACAAGGACAGCATCGTGCTGTATCTGAACAACTACCGTAGCGACTCTACTGCCCAGCAGATTGACCAAATCATTATCCGCGGAGCGAAGGTGAAGCCCACCTATACTGTCAGCAAGCGTTATCTGACCACTTCTACGGGTACAACCTCGTCATGGAACGATTCGACCCATGTCTTCAAACTGAATCTGGAACACATGGGAGGTGTTGACGTGGTCATCAGGACACCGGGTGACGACGAACCTGAAGGCAAGTTGGCCGACGCTCCTGCCATTGCGGCATTGGGCATTCCCCAACAGCCCGGAGAGTACAGCGGTGAAATCATCATCGAAGCTGAGGATATGGACTTCAAGAGCATCAAGAGCTGTGTGACTGACCCCTATGGGTGGTATCCCTCGGTACGCGGACATGCCGGCAACGGGTTTGCTGACATGGGAACCAGCACCAGCGGTTCGCTCCGTCACCAGCTGACCGCCAAGAAGGGCGGTGAACATACACTGGCCGTCCGATATACTTCTCCGTCAAAGGCGGGAAATATCTCTGTCACCGTGAATGGCACCAAACAGACTGTGGAGTGTGAGAAGACGGGCACCAACGAATGGCGCAAGGTCTTCATGAACATAAACCTGAACGAGGGAAAGAACAACCTCATCGTCACCAATGTGGGAGGTGCAGCCATGTATATCGACCAGATAATCTATACTCCCGCAGGTGTTGAGGAAGAGAAGTTCTTGGTGACTCTCCGCCAGGCCGAGGGAGGCACGGTGACTGCCGATGTCGCTGAAGCGGTAGAAGGACAGACGGTGCAACTGACCGTCACTCCCGACGAGGGATTTGCCCATGTGGGATGGGAAATCATCCATGGAAATGTGACCGTCGGTGAGGACAACACCTTTGTGATGCCCGACGACATCGTGACCCTGCAACCACTGTTTGCTGACCAGACGACCATGTACACCCTTGATTTTGCCCCTGTCCTCAATGGCGGTATCCCCGAAGGATGGCGTGTGACTCAGGAGGACAATGGCATTCATGAGTATCCGGACTCATACAGTTCCGGCTCGCGCACCTTTGTAGGTTTCACCGGCTATCAGGGCAAGGGACTCTATTGGCGCATAGGCAAGGCCGAATATGGTATGCAGAGCGGTTATCCCCTGACGCTTGAGGCCGGAAGCTACAAACTCTCTTATGCCAATGCAGCCTGGAAGGCTACGCCGAAGTATAAGGTAAGCATCCTCAATAAGAGTACCGGCAAGGCGGTGGCCACATCAGCTGTACACACGGCTGCTCCCAATGCCAACGGCAGTACTTCGGCAGACCTCTCGTCGGCTCAGTTGCACGAACTGGCCTTTGACATCACCGAGGCGGGCAACTACGTCATCCGTTTCCAGAACAACGGTAGCGGCTATGATGAGTTCCTGCTCCTTGAATGCCGCATCAATGGCAAGCCTGACGGTGTGGAAACCCTCATGGACGATTCTTCGGAGGTGAAGGCTGTCTATGACATCCACGGTGTGCGTCTCCAGTCAATGCAGCCCGGTCTGAACATCGTGGTGATGAAGAATGGCACCGTGCGTAAACTCATGATTAAGTGATGATTTATAAGATAGCAGTTTCTGGGTAAATGAAGAAAGAGAGGGCTGTACTGGAATGGTACAGTCCTTTCTCAATTTTTGTATTCCAAAGCTACCCTTTGCAGATTTCATCAGCAGGGTGGGCGTGAGCTGTCCGCCACACGCGCCAACCGGCGCAGAGGGTGACGAGCAGGGTCATAAGCAGGAAGATGCCAACGTAAATCCACCACGATATTTCCGTCTGCACCACATAGTTCTCCACCCACAGCTTCATGCAGGCATAGCCGATGGGGAAGGCCACCATGGCGGCCACTATTTGTAAGACCATGTATTCACCGAAGAACATCCGAAGAATATCTTCCACCGTAGCACCGAACACCTTACGAACTGCAATCTCCTTGCGCCGTTGCTCACACGTGAGCATCACCATTGACCACACACCGAACAGGGCAATGAGGATGCAGACGTTGGTGATGATGGAGAGAAGCTTTTGGAGGTTAAATTCGCTTCGGAGAGTGCGGTCATAGTGTTCTTGGAAATCAATCCATGAATAAGGCTCCAAGGTCAATTCATTTTCTTTGTAGTATGATTGTATCTTGGCCTTCAGTGTCTCTTTCGTCTCTGGTTTGTATTTGAGCAAGATGAAATGCCATTCTGATTCAGATAGTAGGTTTGGGGGATAGACACGATACTTGGTGGGTGAAGCGGGTTTTGTGGGAGATTCCATCAGCATGTCCTTGATAACCCCGACGATGGTGAATTCTCTGTATGTATAAATCTTTTGTCCAACTCCATGTGTCCAGCCCATACAATGTATAAGTGCCTCATTCACCAAGATGTTCTCATATGGTTCTCCTTCATTCAACCAACGCCCTTCCACAAGTTGAAGGCCATAGAAATCTATCAATTCATTGGATATATATTTTTCTGAAAGTTTCATTGGTTCCGCCAAGTTGGGATTATATTCTGGTTTAAGAGTTGTATAACTTCCACCAAGATAGGGATAAAGGATAAAATCATGGGTATAAGCAGTATCGACCTCCGGGCAATGTTTCAAGAAGTGAAACATGCCAACCTTTGCTTCATCCCAATTCCCTATAGAGGGATATTGCCATGCCATACGGTTCTCCAGTTCGAAACCGATGTGGTTGCTACGCATACTGTCCAACTGCTTCATGAACACCACCGTACAGAAAATGCAGAAGATGCTGATGGCTATCTGTAGTACCACGCTGAGGCGACGGAAAATGTAATAACGGGTCAATGTGCCCACTCCTGTCATACTGCTTTGCAACGATTGGCGATGGAAATACCAGATGGCCGGTAGGGAGATAAGCAATGACACAGCGGCCACTAAAAGCAGGTATAGCAGCGCTTCGCGATGGATATATTCCATATCTCGTGGCAACGAGGTCATTGTGAGGAACCATTCGGCGGATAGGCTCACCGTCAATAGGCCGATTCCCATAGCTATGGCCAACAGCAGGCCATATTCCGTGAGGAAC
Source organism: uncultured Bacteroides sp. (assembly GCA_964503565.1). Lineage (GTDB taxonomy): Bacteria > Bacteroidota > Bacteroidia > Bacteroidales > Bacteroidaceae > Phocaeicola_A. Next base: position 1,191 of record CAZDAN010000134.1, on the reverse strand, counting down.
TGCCCCATCAGGTTCCATTTGGAGGCTCCGAACACTGTGCGTAGGGCAATCTCCCGCTTGCGGATGAAAAGGCGGTTGATGAACATGGTCAGATAATTCAGCAAACCGCAGACAATCAGCAGGCTGCTGGCAAGGGCAAACAGGTAGATGTGATTTATCTTTGTTTTTGCATATATTTCGTATAACCGTGTGGAGTGGTGGAGTTTGGTGATGGGCTTCATGCATAGTTTTTCTTCACCGGAAAAAGTCCCTTTTTCATAGATTCCTATCTCTCCAATCCGTTTGTTCAGGGCTTCGATATCCACCTTGGGTGAGATATGAGCCATCACAATCAGATTATGAGTAGTGGTGCTTTGAGGCCTGTCCGGAGTCATGCGGCTCACGAAATCGAAATTGAAATTGGAGTGTCTGCCCCATTTGCGAAAAACGGCAACCACGGTGCGTACCTGTCTGTAGCCATCATCTACTGTGACCAATTCTCTCCCAATGGGTGACTCTTCGCCCCATAGGCGGGATGCCATTACGTCGCTGACGGCCACTTCGTTCGGATTGTGCATGAAACTGGTGGTTCCTTCCTTCAGTTTGAATCCTACCAATGAGACAAAGTTGGTGTCGGTCATGCACCATTCATCTTGCCGATAGGTCTCTCTCCAATCCAACCCGTTGATGCTGTCTGCTGCCGTAGAAAATATGATGGAAAGTTGCTCCAATTGGGGCATTTCATGCAGAAAACGGGTGTTGAGCTTGGATGGAACCTTCGTGCTTTTCCCGAACATGAGGACATGCAGGTTTTCCGCATCCCTGTGAAACGCATCATACGTTGTCTCATACTTTATCCACATGGCCGCTAATGCAAAACAGGCGAAGCCGATGGCCAAACTGATGATGCTGACTACGGATTGAAGGCGGTATTTTGTGAGTTGTTGCCAAGCAGCTACCAGGTAGTGATTTATCATGTTGTTCGTCGTGAATGGGTGAAAACTGCTACAAATATAGTGATTTTATGTCGCATGGAAGAATGATTCTTGCTTTTTCATGAAAAAGGAGTGGAATCTTATAAAAAGCATCATTTTATCAGTGTATCTGCCTTGTGTAACGAAGACAAAATTAAATGCAACATTTAAACAAATGGGATTGGAGAATATGCAGTACTTTTGCTGCCGTAAATAAGAAACAGGAAGATATGACACA
>CAZDAN010000133.1:0-6202 GCA_964503565.1 uncultured Bacteroides sp. | reverse complement strand
GCTATCGTCTTATAGCTGTTTTATCCGAGTAATCCGTGCCTGAAATCTTTTTTTTTAGAACAACCGGCGTGAGATGCGTACTTCCACGACGGGGAACACTTTGAACTGTTTGGCCAAATCCACGTAGTCGCCCACCTTGCCCGGCACGTTCTTCACGTCTTTGACCAAGTCCGTTCCATCGTGCGTCAGGACGGAGGGGGTGCCTCCCCAGAAGAGTACGCCGCAGTCGAACGAGATATTATACTTGCTGTTGTTGTTCATCATCGATGTGCCGTAGCCGAAGCCCAAGTAGGGGCGGAAACGGTTTACCTTCATCTTGGCACTCACCATGCTGTTCCCGTCCGGTTCCATGCGATAGGTGGTTCCGTCGGCCTTTTGTCCCATGGGGATGCCCATGCGGCCGTATTCCAACAGCTGATCGCCCCATATAGAGAAATTGCCCATTTCCAGAATAGGTTCGTCGTTGGCCGCTTTGTCATACATGCTGTTATACATGCTGACGGCAAACAGTGTAGGCATATCGGCCGTTGTGTTGTAGGCTTTGCCTATCTTGGAGGAACCGGCGTAGAATCCCGCCGTCACGTGCCACCGCTTGTCGTTCAGGGGGAAAAAGTCCACCAGGAGCTTGAAGTTGCCGAACGACGGTTCGCCCACCATATCCACGCGGTCGTTGATGGCGTGGCCGGTGAGCTGCTCCAACATGCCCGACAGGTGTTCAAATCGGCTTTGCTGCTCCTCGCGGCTGCCTTCGCCCACTTCGATGGGGAAATCCATATTGTATTCAAACTTGGGCATGTAGGTGAAACCGGTTCTCACCTGCATGAAGTCGGTGACGGGCGAGGCCACGTCGATACCCACACCGGTGGTTCCAAGCGTCAGCGCCACGTCTAATTTGTTGAACGGTCCGTTCTTCTTTTCCAGGAACTGATATTCAAAGGAGTTTGTCTGTGCACACATCATGCTGCTGCCCAGTGTCAGGCATAGTAGTGCTGCAAATGTTTTCTTCATATTCATGATGGATTGTATTCGTGGCGCAAAGGTAGAGATAAAAAACGAAACTTTTGTAAGAATTGCGTTAAAATGTGGAATATCCCCTTACAAAATCCTTTTGTGAAGGGGGTAAACTTCCGGTTGGCTTAATCATTTCTTTATTTCACGTCGCGGAATGAATATTTCACGTCGTGGAATATTCGTTTCGCGATGTGGAACGATTGTTTCACGACGTGAAATAAAGAATGGAACTGTATGTTAACGAAAAGACAACGTGCAATTCCAAGGAAAACAGCGTGTGTTGCATCCTGTTTGGATGTGGGTGCTCCAACGCCGGTGGCATTAAAGAAAAGAGGCGGGCATACAATAAACCGGCAGTTTCCTCGTTTCTTGTTTTGATGAAGACTCTGAACAAGTTTCTGCTACTGACTGCCTTGCTTGTTGGCTGCTGTGTACAGCTCCGGGCGCAGTTCGATGCCCATTTCAGTCACTATTGGGCCTTGCAGTCCTATTTCAATCCGGCCAGCATCGGCGCGGCGGGCAGGTTGAGTATTGCAGGTACCTACAGTTCGCAGATGACGGGCTTTACGCGCAGTGCCAAGACGATGTTCTTCTGTGGCGACACCCCATTGCCTTTTGCCAATCAGCAACACAACGTGGGTGTGGGGCTTTTCAACGAGACCATCGGCCTCTTCACCAACCAGCGCCTTTTTGTGCAATATGCCTTCCGCACCAAGCAGCTGTGGGGCGGCCGTCTCTCCGGCGGCATCCAATTGGGTATGCTCAGTGAGAAGTTCGACGGCAGCAAGGTTGACTTCGGCGATGCCGAGGGTTCGGCGGCCAGCGACCCGGCCTTCCCCACTTCCGAGGCTGAAGGGTCGTCCTTCGATTTGGGTTTCGGGCTTCACTATGTCCATCCTCTTTTTTATGTGGGCTTGTCGGCTTCCCACCTCAACTCTCCCGAGGTCCTGTTGGCCGAAACGAATGAATTTCAGATAAGTCCAACATATTATTTGACGGGCGGATGCAATATTCGACTCAGAAATCCGTTACTTTCCATACAGCCCTCTCTGATGGTGCAGTCCGACGGGGTCAGCCTGCGCACCGACATCACCGGGCGGCTCACCTATACCTACGACGGCAAAAGCTGCTATGGAGGCTTGGGCTACAGTCCCACCATCTCCTGTACTTTCCTGTTGGGCGGCACCATTCAGGGCATCAACGTGGGCTATGCCTACGAGATGTTTACCAGCCAGATTGGTGTCGGACATGGCAATCACAGCCTCATCGTGGGTTATCAGATGGACTTGGACTTCTTCAAGAAGGGGAAGAACAGACATAAAAGCATTAGAATACTATAATTATCGTATAGCATAATATGAAAAAAACTTGGATAGTTTTAAGTTTGCTTGTGGCAGTGCTGCTCACCTCGTGCATGGGTACGGGGCGTAATGCGATGGCTGCCGGTGGCGAACTGACAGGTGTCAGCGGTATGGCCGTCAGCGAACCTGCCCCCTATGGCATGGTGCTGATTGAGCGCGGTTCGCTGAAGGTGGGTTCCGACGAGCCGGACAGCTTGTGGGGAACGGTGATTCCCACCAAAGAGATTTCGGTAGATGCATTTTGGATGGACGATACGGAGGTGACCAACGCCGAGTACCGCCAGTTTGTCTATTGGGTGCGCGACTCCATCATCCGCGAACGTCTGGCCGACCCTGCATACGGGGGCGACGAGACCTATAAGATTGAAGAGGACGAGTATGGCGAACCCGTCACACCGCACCTCAACTGGAAGAAGAAGATACCTTGGAAGAAACCTACCGAGGACGAACAGCGGGCCATCGAAAGTGTCTATAAGATTCATCCCATCGACGGAACGCGCATGTTGGATGCCAGCCAGATGAACTACCGTTACGAGGTGTTCGACTACGTGCAGGCAGCCCTGCGCCGCAACCGGTTGGACCCTGCCGAGCGCAACCGCAATACCGATGTGGCTGTCAATCCCGACGAGGTGGTGATGATTTCCAAAGATACCGCCTACATCGATGAAGACGGGCGTATCGTACGCGAGACCATCACACGTCCGCTTACGGGGTTGCACGATTTCCTCCACACCTACATCGTGAACATCTATCCCGACACCACCTGTTGGGTGAACGACTTCCAGAATGCCGACAACGAGACCTATATGCGCCTCTACTTCAGCCATCCCAACTACAGTCAATACCCCGTGGTGGGCGTCAGCTGGGAACAGGCCAATGCCTTCTGTGCCTGGCGTACCGACTATTTGATAAAGGGCCTTGGCAAGGCGGCCCGGTATGTCCAGCGTTACCGCCTGCCCACCGAAGTGGAGTGGGAGTATGCGGCGCGCGGAAAGAATGGCAACCCCTTCCCGTGGGAAGAGGAGGGAGCCAAGTCCAAGAACGGATGCTTCTATGCCAACTTCAAGCCCGACCGGGGCAATTACACCAAGGACGGCAATCTCATCACCTCGCGTGCGGGTACCTATAGCGCTAACTCCAACGGCCTCTACGACATGGCCGGCAACGTGGCCGAGTGGACCTCTACGGTCTATACCGAGGCCGGTGTCCTCTCCATGAGCGACCTGAACCCTAACATCGGGTACAATGCCGCCAAGGAAGACCCCTACAAGATGAAGAAGAAGAGCGTGCGCGGCGGCTCGTGGAAAGATCCCGAGACCTTTATCCGCTCGGCATGGCGAACCTACGAATATCAGAACGAAACCCGCTCGTACATCGGCTTCCGTTGCGTGCGTACACAGGTTTCAAGCAGTAACAAGAAACAGAAAAGATAAAACGAAACACTATGGGAATCAAGCAATTGAATATATTGGCCAAGATACAGCGTTGGCTCAATAGCGTGAATGGTAAAACCTTTATGAACTATGCCTACAGTTGGGGCGCAGCTGTGGTGGTGTTGGGTGCCTTGTTCAAGATTACCCACTTGCCGGGCGGCAACCTGATGCTCTTTATCGGTATGGGCACCGAGGTATTCGTTTTCTTCATCTCCGGTTTCGACCGTCCGTTTGACGCTGCTCTTCAGCGCGAGATTGCTGAAGCCGAAGCGGCTGAACTGGGCGAAGTGGCCGAGGGTGGCGCAGCTCCGGTGGTGGCCGGCGGTGGCACAGTGATTATTGCCGGCGGTGGTCCGTCCGTAGTGGGCGGTGGCTACGTGGGTGGCGATGTGCCTGCCGCAGCAGGTGGAGCCGTGGCACAAGGCGATGATTCCGGTGCTCCCGTGGTTCTTGGCGGTGGCGGCGGCTACGTGGGTGGCCCCGTAGGCGGACAGCCTTTCACTACCGAAATGGAGGAAGCCACAGCCAAGTATGTCGAGCAGTTGCAGCGCTTGACCGAAACATTGGAGAAAGTCTCCAAGCAGGCCGAGCTGATGACCGGCGAAACGGAGGAGATGGCCGTGATGAACCGCAACATCACCGGCATCAACGCCATGTACGAACTGCAATTCCGTACCGTCAGTGCCCAAATGGCCACCATTGACCAAATCAACGAAGAAAACCGTAAGATGGTGAAGCGCATCGAAGAGCTGAATGCCGTTTATACCCGTATGCTCGAAGCCATGACTACGAACATGAATATGAATCTGAAAGCATAATCGGCTATGGCATACAACAACCGTGGCGAAAGTCCACGCCAAAAGATGATAAACCTGATGTACCTGGTGCTGCTGGCTATGCTGGCGCTCAATGTGTCATCGGATGTGCTCAAGGGATTCTCGTTAGTTGACGAAAGTCTCGACCGTTCGACAGCCAATGCCACCATGCAGAATCAGACCATTTATCAGAACTTTGCCGACTACATGGCCAAGAATCCCGAAAAGGCCGGCGAGTGGAACGAGCGTGCACAATACGTGAAGCGCATCTCTGACTCGCTCTACACCCTGGCCGAGAATCTGAAGGTGGAAATCGTGCGCACCTCCGACGGTGACGAAGGCGATGTGGACAACATCGAGAACAAGGAAGACCTCGAAGCCGCCACCACCGTCATGTTGGCTCCGCTCAGCGGTAAGGGTGGGAAACTTCGCGATGCCATCAACAGCTATCGCGAGGAGATTCTGAAGATGGTGACCGACACCGTCCAGCGCCGCATCATCAGCGACAACCTCAGTACCGAGGTGCCCAAGAGCGGCCTGCTGTTGGGAAAGAACTGGCAGGAATATATGTTCGAGAACACTCCCGTGGTGGCCGCCGTCACCCTGCTTACCAAGTTGCAGAGCGACGTGCGCTATGCCGAGGGCGAAGTGCTCCATACGTTGGAAAAGAATATCGACGTGGGCGACCTGCGTGTGAACCAGATTGACGCTTTCGTCATCCCCAACTCACAGAGCGTGGTGCGCGGCAGCAAGTTCAGTGCCCGCATCATCCTGGCCGCGGTCGATTCTACCCAACGCCCCAATATATATATAGGTGGCGACCGCTTCGACAGCGAGACGGGTGTTTACGAAACCATCTGCAACTCCACCGGCGACTACACCCTCAACGGTTACATGGAGCTTGAGCAGGGCAATGGCGAAGTGCTTCGTCGCGACTTTTCGCAGAAATATACCGTGGTGGAACCTTCGGCCACCGTGTCGGCCACGCTCATGAACGTGCTCTATGCCGGCTATGACAATCCCATCAGCATCTCTGTGCCCGGTGTTCCCAACAACCGCATCCGTGCCACCATGTCCAATGGCACACTGAAACCTGCGGCAGGAGGCTACATTGCCCGTCCCACTGAGATTGGAAAGGATGCCGAAATCACCGTGTCAGCCGAAATGGAAGGCCGCTCGCAGGTGATGGCCAAGTACGCTTTCCGTGTACGCCAGTTGCCCGACCCCATGCCCTTCATTGAATATACCGATCAGGACGGCAACGTCAAGCGCTACCGTGGCGGCGGTGCTCCCCTCCTGAAGGGACAGTTGCTGCAGTCCGAGGGGATTGTGGCCGCCATCGACGACGGATTGCTCAACATCGGTTTCCGTGTCCTCAGTTTTGAAACCCTCTTCTTCGACAATATGGGAAATGCCGTGCCCGAGGTGAGCGAGGGAGCCAAGTTCTCTGCCCGTCAGAAGGACCTCTTCCGCCGACTGACTCGCGGCAAACGCTTCTTCATCACCGGCGTGAAGGCCATCGGTCCCGACGGCATCGAGCGTCAGTTGCCCGCCGCGTTGGAGGTGAAGGTACAGTAATTAA
>CAZDAN010000132.1:0-6244 GCA_964503565.1 uncultured Bacteroides sp. | reverse complement strand
GCAAAGATAATGTTTTTCTTTCAATTTATACCTTTTCGGGTATAAAAACTATCATTCAATCAGCCAGTTATACCCTTTCAGGTATAATCTACCCCCTATTTCCATCCTCTTCTTCGGAGCGAAAGAAGGGATAAGATACCTTTTTTCAACAGAAGACGATGGGGGAAACGATGTTGCGCAGGGTGTTCACTACTGACCAACCGGCAATTTCGGCCGTGGCACTGTAGACATCAATGACGGCGTGTACCTGCTCGTTCTTGATTTCCACCCGTTGCGTGTCGCCCACAAAGCCGGGAGTGGACTGCATGGTCACCTGCATATTCTGAGGACCGACAGAGGCTCGCGAAGCGGCCACGGTAACATTCACTTTCGTGGGGAACTGGGCAATGGCTTCGGTGGCCGTACCCTGAAAGACGGTGCGCTGCTCGGTTTGCAGAGCCTCGTCGTACACGGGCGTACCTTTCAAGGCGTTGGGTCCCTTTTCGTTGAAGAAACGCGCCGTGGCTCCCCCCATCAGAGTGGCCGTCTGGAGGACATCGAATCCACCCGTTGCACCGGACACCACATAGACGTGTGCCCCACCCTCGCGGGCCGTCTGCATCACCTCGGCATAGAACGCATCGTCGGCAAAGGCTCCGATAGAGAGGGTCACGACAGATGTGCCCTGACGCAAAGCGGGCAACGCCAACTGGCGCATGGCGGCAGGCGAAGCGGCCTCTACCACATAATGAGGTTTCAGAGCCAACAACTCTTCTACACTGTCACACACTTGACACCCTTTCACGCGGGCTGCCAATGCTTCGGCTTTAGCACGGGTGCGCGAAAAGACACCCACCAACTCATACTCACTCAACAGGCCCTTTTGCAAAGCATCGACCACAATGCCGCCTAACTTTCCACAGCCTACAATTACCAATTTCTTCATCATTCTATCTAAATATATTTCAGTTTTTATGCCCCAAAGGTATAAAATAAACAAGAATCTACGAAATTCCTGCCCCAAGATTCTTCATACTTGCATATTTTATCCTAAATTTGCCGCTGATTACAACCCCAAAAGGATATGGATTCATTGAAAGAAAGATTTGCACAGTGGCAGGAAAGCATGGGCATGAGCCAGGAGAATATCGGCCTGACTGAACAGATAGTGGGCATTGCCTTTGTGGTGGTGCTGGCTTGGATAGCCGACTTTATCTGCCGACGCCTCATCGTTCCTTCCGTCAGAGCTATAGTAAGAAAGACCCCAGTCACATGGGACGACCACCTGCTGAGCGACCGCGTATTGGACGACATGTGTCACATCATCCCCGCCTTGGTAGTCAACTTGCTGATTCCTCTGGTGTTTACTACTACGCCCTTATTACAATCTTTCCTGATAAAAGCCAGCGAAATATACATCATTGCCACGTCGCTGAGGCTGGTATTCAGTTTTTCCAACTCGCTCTATGCACTGAGCAACGAGAAGGAGAAGACCCGTAACCGCCCGCTGAAAGGGGTATTCCAGATGATTAAGGTGATGGCCGTATGTATCGGAGCCATCCTGATGTTCAGTGTCTTATTGGAGAAATCACCCATCGACCTTTTCGTAGGGTTAGGAGCTGCGGCCACGGTACTGATGTTGGTTTTCAAAGACACCATCGTGGGATTGGTGGCCGGCATACAACTGTCAGCCAACGATATGCTGCGCCCGGGAGACTGGATAACAATGCCCAAATATGGAGCCGACGGTGTGGTGTTCGAGGTAAACCTGACAACCGTAAAGGTGCGCAACTGGGACAATACGACCGTAACCGTACCGCCCTATACCTTGGTAAGCGACTCTTTCCAAAACTGGCGGGGCATGTTCGAGAGTGGCGGACGACGCATCAAGCGCTCAATCCACATCGATATGACCAGCGTACGCTTCTGTACCCCACAAGAGATAAAGGAGTATGGGGAAAGGGGATTGGTTCAAGCAGAAGACAGGGTGGAGGAATTGACCAACATCACCATGCTACGACGTGCCCTGATGAAATACCTGAAAGAAAATCCGCGTGTGAATCAAGAGCTGATGGTGATGGTACGCCAACTTCAGCCCACGCCACAGGGTATGCCCTTGGAACTCTACTTCTTCTCGGCAGACAAACAATGGGTGGCATACGAAACCTTGCAGGCCGATGTATTTGACTACGTAATGGCCTCCGTACCACAATACGGACTCCACATATTCCAAAGCCCGATGGGAGAAGACATCAAAGAATTAAAAGATTAAAGCCTCCAAACTTTGTACAATACCACATTTTTAGTACTTTTGTCCGCTACTTATTATATTATCTTATATTATTACAGACAGTTATGAAAAAGACAATAACCAGAATGTGCTTCCTGATAGCCTCCCTTGCCTTGGTGGGGCAAAACATTTATGCGCAAAAACTGAGTCCTGTAGGTTTTGGTTGGAGCCGTAATTCAGTGAACACCACCGTATTCAGAAACAATTCATTAACCACACACGGCAACACGCAATACATTGCCTACTACGATGCCGAAGGCTATCTCACATTGGGCAAACGCCCGGTAGGCACCGAGGATTGGACGATGCAACGCACTCAGTATAAAGGCAATTGCCGGGATGCGCACAATGTCATCAGCATCGGTGTCGATGGGGAGGGCTATCTGCACGTATCCTTCGACCACCACAACAATCCCTTGCGCTATTGTCGTGCGACAGAGCCGGGTTCGCTTCAATTAGGTGAAATGCAACCCATGACGGGTGTGGACGAGCGCGATGTCACTTATCCGGAGTTTTACAACCTCGATGGTGGCGACCTGCTCTTTGCCTACCGCTCGGGAGGTTCGGGACGTGGAAACTTGGTGATGAACCGCTACGATGTGAACTCCCGGAAGTGGAACCGCGTGCAAGATGTCCTCATCGATGGCGAGCGCAAGCGCAATGCTTATTGGCAACTCTACGTCGATGCCAAAGGAACGATACACGTCAGCTGGGTGTGGCGCGAGACACCCGACGTAGCCACCAACCACGACCTTTGTTATGCACGTTCAACTGATGGCGGACGCACGTGGCAGAAGTCAACCGGCGAAGTTTACACCCTGCCCATCACCATGGCCAATGCAGAGATTGCTTGCCAGATTCCCCAACGGAGCGAACTCATCAACCAGACAAGTATGACGGCCGATGCCAACGGCCGCCCCTACATAGCCACCTATTGGCGAAACGCTGATAGCCAGGTGCCCCAATACCGTTTGGTATGGCACGATGGTAAGGCTTGGCAACAAGAGCAGGTGAGCCGGCGCACAACCCCCTTCAGCCTTAGCGGCGGAGGCACGAAATGCATCCCCATAGCCCGTCCGCGATTGGCCATCCGCGAGGTGGACGGCCGTAAGGAGGCCTACTACATCTATCGCGATGTTGAGCGCGGAAGCCGTGTCTCCATGGCTTATACTACCGACCTCGGTCGCAAACCTTGGCAAGTGGAAGACCTTACCAACTTCAGCGTAGAGGCATGGGAACCAAGTCACGATACCGAATTGTGGAAACATCACAACCGTCTGGACATCTATGTGCAGTGTGCCTACCAAGGCGATGGTGAACAAAGCGTGGCCGTGGATGCGCGGCCAGTGTATGTGTTGACGGTGGAAAAATAAGAACACGAACAATGAACGAAGACATCAGAAAAGCACTTGAAGTGCTGAACAAAGGCGGGGTAATACTCTACCCGACCGATACCATCTGGGGCATCGGATGCGATGCCACCAACCCCGAAGCCGTGAAGCGGGTGTACGAAATCAAGAAGCGTACCGACAGTAAAGCCATGTTGGTTCTCATCGACTCGCCGGCCAAACTGAACTATTACATCAAGGATGTGCCCCCCATGGCTTGGGACTTGATTGAGCTGACCACCAAACCCTTGACAATCATCTACGACGGTGCACGCAACTTGGCCGAGAATCTGATAGCCGAAAACGGCAGTGTGGGCATCCGCGTGACCGATGAAGAGTTCTCGCGCCAGCTCTGCTTCCGCTTCCGCAAGGCCCTTGTCTCCACATCGGCCAACATCAGCGGCGAGCCGGCACCGAAGAACTTTGCCGACATCAGCGACGACATCAAGCAGGCGGTGGATTACATCGTCGGCTATCGTCAGAAAGAGAAAGGGGCAGGCAAAGCCTCCAGCATCATCAAATTAGGCGTGGGCGGACAAGTGAAAGTGATACGCGAATGAAAAAGCATACAAGCGACAGAGAGACATGGATGCAACGCTTCCTCCGGTGGCGTCAAGAACATATCAGTGAGAAGCAGTTCATTCTGATTCTCAGTTTCCTCGTGGGCATACTGACGGCCGGCGCAGCCCTTCTGTTAAAGGGGTTGATTCACCTGATACAGAATTTGTTGACCGACCACTTCGATGCCACGAGTGCCAACCCCTTGTACTTGATTTATCCCGCAATCGGAATCCTCCTCACCATGCTCTTCATCCGCTATGTCGTAAGGGACGACATCAGCCACGGTGTCACCAAGATTCTCCATGCCATTTCGCAAAAGAAGGCCCGCATCAAACGGCATAATATGGTCTCCTCCGTCATCGCAAGTGCCCTCACCATCGGCTTCGGAGGTTCGGTAGGAGCCGAGGCACCCATCGTACTTACCGGCTCGGCCATAGGCTCCAACCTGGGGCAACTGTTTCACATCGAGCGGCGTAAGCTGATGTTGCTCGTGGGATGTGGTGCGGCGGGAGCCATTGCCGGCATCTTCAAAGCGCCCATTGCGGGATTGGTATTCACCATCGAGGTGTTGATGATTGACCTCACCATGTCCTCCCTCATGCCCCTGATGGTGTCGTGCATCACGGCCGCCACCGTCTCCTACATCTACACGGGCACCGAAGCCATGTTCAAGTTCAACATGGATTCACCCTTTGTCATGGAGCGCATCCCCCACGTCATCCTGTTGGGCATCCTTTGCGGATTGGTGTCGCTCTACTTCACCCGCACGATGAACCGTTGTGAAAACATGTTCCGCCATTTTGCCCAACGCCCCTACGTGAAGTGGCTTATCGGAGGCCTGATGCTGAGTGTGCTCATCTTCCTTTTTCCCCCGCTTTATGGCGAAGGTTACAACACCATCACCCTGTTGCTCAACGGCACCACTCCCGATGAGTGGGACACGCTGATGAACAACTCCCTTTTCTATGGTTTCGGCGATGTGTTGCTCCTATACCTTATACTAATAATCATCTTCAAGGTGTTTGCCAGCAGTGCCACCAACGGAGGTGGCGGATGTGGCGGAATCTTTGCACCCAGCCTTTTCCTCGGGTGCATCACCGGCTTTGTGTGGGCACGCATCAGCAATCTGCTCTCCCTCGGAGGCATCGAGGTCACCGAGAAGAACTTTGCCCTCCTCGGTATGGCCGGATTGATGTCAGGTGTCATGCACGCCCCCTTGATGGGCATCTTCCTGATAGCCGAGTTGACGGGTGGCTACGACCTCTTCCTCCCCTTGATGATAACCTCCGTGTCGGCTTACCTCACCATCGTGGTGTTCGAGCCACACAGCATCTACTCCATGCGATTGGCCAAGAAGGGCGAGTTGCTCACCCACGACAAGGACAAGGCCGTGCTCACCTTGATGAAGGTCGAAAGCGTGGTGGAGAAGAACTTCGAAACCATTCATCCCGACATGGAGCTTGGCCAATTGGTGGGCGTCATCTCGCATGCCAAGCGAAACCTCTTCCCCGTGGTAGATAATGGCGGACGCCTGTTGGGCATTGTGCAGATGGACGACATCCGCCACATCATGTTCCGCCAAGAGCTTTACCACCGCTTCACCGTGGACCGCCTCATGACCGATGCCCCTTGCCGCCTGAGTGTGAACGACTCGATGGAGGTAGTCATCCGCAAGTTCGACGACACGGGAGCCTGGAACCTGCCCGTCGATGATGCCGATGGCAAATACCTCGGCTTCGTCTCCAAGTCAAAAGTCTTTGCCTCGTATCGTCAGATGCTGGTGGATTTCTCGGAGGAGTAAAGAGGTATATTTGAAGTTTGTAAATGTTTTGCAATCCGCAATGTAAGGAAAAAGAAAAACTGCATTCCTTCATCAGCCTTATCCTACGACTAAGCCCACCCTATCCCAAGGCTGAGGGCGCATCACCCCAAGACTGAATACCAGCTATTTACGCTCCGACTAAAATTTTGCTCATTTTTCAAACAAAAGAAGACTTGCGTCCATATATGCGATTCTCACGCGGTC
>CAZDAN010000131.1:0-6272 GCA_964503565.1 uncultured Bacteroides sp. | reverse complement strand
CCAGTAGTAGGCTGCTAATTCGTGTAATGTTTGTACTCAGAATCATATTTTCTCTTTTCATTTGAGAGGTCAGGTTTACTTTATGCTTTCAACCTTACACCTTTCACGTTTTACGCCTGCAAAGGTAAGGTGTTTTTCGCAACCGACAAACAAAATCGCCATATTTTTTGCTTCTTTTCTTTAAATTTGTAAGCGAAAGAAAAGATTTCTATAACTTTTTGCCATTTCCGAAAGGAATATACTGTTCCAAACGGCGGAGTTTCAGTCAAAACTCTCCTTGTACATCCTTACGACCTCCTCGATAGGAATATCGAGGGAGCGGAGCTGTTTGAAGAAGTCGGGAAGCTCTTCGGCCAGAAAAGCGGCTTTACGGAGGGTAAAGATTCGTTTTCGGGCACCAGAGGTGACGAAGTAGCCGAGGCCACGGCGGGTGAAGATGATTTCCTGACTCTGCAAATAGTCGTAGGTGCGTACGACGTAGCCAGCCATATCTGAAGTGCTTCAACGGGAGCCTTAATTTCATTGGCGATTTTCCAGAAACTATAGCCCAGTACAGCAATCGCAACAATTGAGACAAACAAAATCGAAGCAATAGTTTTCAAGAAAGGATGTTTGCGCCAATAGCATCCGCCAAGGAGATAGACAGAAGCCTCCCAAACAAAGAGTAAGCAATCGATAAAAAGCAAAAGATAGAGGGGAAGATTTAATATCTTTTAAGAGTTGACAGATAAGGCCGAAGAGATAAATTGGAAATGCCAGAGGGAAAAACCGGTTTGCCCGTAGAGATTTCTTATAAAGCCAAAGAGAAAAGTTTAATCAGCACTGATGATTATGTAATCAGCACTGCTGATTATATGATTAGCACTGCTGATTATATAATTAGCAGTGGTGATTAAAGTTTTGACTAAAGGCAAATCGAAAAAAGAGCAAGGCAAACCGGTTTTTCCCTCTGGCATTTCCAAATTATCTCTTCGCACAAAAATGGCAGAGGCCGTCAGAAACCCTCCTTACGGAACTAAAACAAACAACAAAGTTGTGGGAATAAATTAAAAGTCTTACCTTTGCCAGCGTAAATGTGCATATATAATATAATAAGGTATAGAAACATGAAAAGAATCATCCTACTCGTCTCGCTCTGCCTGAGCATGATTGCCGGCAGCTTGGCACAGACAGCCCCCACCTTGGAAGAGGTGACAGGCGGCGCCTTCCGCGCCACACGCATCAATGGCGTGAACCCCTTGGCCGACGGCCTGCACTACGCCCAAATCAGTCCCGACGGGAAACGCATCGTCAAGTATTCGTTCAAGGACGGCCGCGAGGCCGGCGTCATTTTCGACGTGGAGACGGCCCGCAACCATAAGCTGAAGCGCGTGGAGGGCTACATCATGTCGCCCAAGGAGGACAAAATCCTGATTCAGACGAACACGGTGCCCATCTACCGCCGCTCGTTCACGGCCGAGTACTACATCTACACGGTGAAGAACAACACGCTGACCCCCTTGAGCGACGGAGGCCCGCAGCAGGTGCCCCTGTTCTCGCCCGACGGAAACCTGATTGCCTTTGTGCGCGACAATAACCTGCACCTGGTGAAACTGCTGTTCGAGAACAGCGAATCGCAAGTGACCACCGACGGCAAGTTCAACGAGGTGCTCAACGGCATCCCCGACTGGGTGAACGAGGAGGAGTTCGAGTATGCCCGCGCCTTCGACTTCAGTGCCGACAGCAAGATGTTGGCCTACATCCGCTTCGATGAGCGCGAGGTGCCGCAGTTCAGTTTCCCCCTGTTCAAGGGATTGGTACCCGAACAACAGGCCTACGCCGACTACCCGGGTGCCTACACCTACAAGTACCCCGTGGCAGGCATGACGAACTCGGTGCCCACGGTACACACGTTTGACATCAAGAGCCGCGTAACGCGCCGGATGGAGGTTCCCCTCGACGCCGACGGCTACATCCCCCGCATCAAGTTCACCGCCAATGCCGACGGACTGGCCATCATGACACTGAACCGCCATCAGGACCGGCTGGACATCTACATGGCCAACCCGCGAAGCACGGTGTGCAAACTCATCATCCGCGACGAAGCGCCGCAGTACATCCGAACAATTGCCTACAACCAGATACGCTTCTACCCCGAGAACATCGCCCTGCTGAGCGAGCGCGACGGACACAACCACCTCTATTGGTACACCCTCGGCGGAAATCTGGTGCGCCAGGTGACGAGTGGCGAATTTGAGGTGACCAACTTCCTCGGATGGGACCAGAAGACGGGCACATTCTACTACGAGAGCAACGAAGGCTCGCCCCTGCGCACAGCCGTCTATAAGACCGATGCCAAGGGACGCAAAACCTGTCTGACCCCCGAAAAGGGGACAAACAGCGCCATCTTCAGCACCACCTTCAGCCACTTCATGAACACATACAGCAACATTGAGGCTCCCTACGTGGTGAGCCTGCGCGACAACGCGGGAAAGACGCTGAAGACCCTGGTTGACAACAAGGAGCTGAAGGAAAGACTGGCCAAGCGGGCCGTGGGACAGAAGGAACTTATCCGTGTGCCCCTGCCCGACGGCACGGAGCTGAACGGTTGGATGGTGAAGCCGGTGAACTTCAGCGCATCGAAGAAGTACCCCGTCATCATGTACCAGTACTCAGGCCCCGGTTCGCAAGAGGTGACCGACAGCTGGGCCATGGGCTTCTATCGCGACGGCGGCCTGCTGGAGTCGTACTGGGCTGGCGAGGGATTCATCGTTGTCTGCGTAGATGGACGCGGCACGGGCGGACGCGGTGCAGAGTTTGAGAAGTGCACCTATCTGAACCTGGGCATCAAGGAGAGCAAAGACCAAGTGGAGACGGCCCTGTGGCTGGGCACACTGCCCTACGTGGACAAAGGGAAAATCGGTATCTGGGGTTGGAGCTATGGTGGCTTCAACACACTGATGTCGATGAGCGAAGGCCGCCCCGCGTTCAAGGCTGGTGTGGCCGTGGCGGCTCCGACAAGCTGGAAGTACTACGACACGGTATATACCGAACGCTACATGCGCACCCCGAAGGAGAACGGCACGGGCTACGAACAAGGCTCGCCCATGACCCACGCGGCCAAGCTGAACGGCGAACTGCTGCTCATCCACGGCATGGCGGACGACAACGTACACTTCCGCAACTTTGCCGAATACACCGAAGCGCTGGTGCAGGCCGGAAAGCAGTTCGACCAACAGGTTTATACGAACCGCAACCACAGCATCTTTGGCGGAACGACCCGCCATCACCTGATGACACGGGTGACGAAGCACTTCAAGGAGCATTTGAAGAAATAAAAAGGAGTTTGAAGGAGTTAAAGAAGTTAAAGGAGTTATCAGCTCTTCGAGCTTAGGAGTTAAAGCCAATAGTTTTTCCATACATTTGGCTTGCAGGCAAAGCCTGCGATAACTCCTTTAACTCCTAACGAAAGTGATAACTCCTTTAACTCCTCAAACTACCCTTTATATATAAGGAAGATACACGGGCGCTTTTCCAAGTCAGGAAGGTGCCCTTTCCATTCTTTGATACTTTTGGTGCAGATGTACTCGTCGTCGCACGTCACATTGCAGGCAATGCAGAGGCGCGTCTGGGGACGGCAGGTCTGAACCAGCTCTTCCAACAGGCGGCGGTTGCGATAGGGGGTCTCGATGAAGAGTTGCGTCTGGTTCTCGGCATACGACCGCTGTTCCAACATCCTGATACGCTTCGTGCGCTCGCCCTGTTCGATGGGCAAGTAGCCGTGGAAGGCAAAGCTCTGGCCATTGAAGCCCGAGGCCATGACAGACAGCAGGATGGACGACGGTCCTACGAGCGGCACCACCTTCAGCCCCCGACGCTGGGCTATGGCCACCACATCGGCCCCCGGGTCGGCCACGGCCGGACAGCCCGCCTCGGAAATGACGCCCATCGGCTCGCCCGCCATCAGGGGCTTCAGATAACCGGCAATGTCGGCGGCCTGCGTATGCTTGTTCAGGGGGTAAAAGGTGAGGGAGTCGATGTCGATGGCCGGCTCCACTTTCTTCAAAAAACGGCGGGCCGTACGCACCTCCTCGACAATGAAATGCTTGATTTGCAATATCACCTCCCGATTGTAGGCGGGAAGCACCTTGTCCAACGGGGTGTCACCCAAGGTGACGGGAATGAGATAGAGAGCGGGGGACATTTTACAAAGAATTATGAATGGTGAATTATAAATTATGACGCTACAATTCAATAAGGCAATTGCAGGTTCTTCAAAATGGAGCGGTAGTTGGTCTCGCGCAACAGGTCGGCGATGGTCAGATTCTTGTTCTTACTCATATACTCGTCGATGATGTGTGTGCCCAACCAGACACCCACTTGTCCGGGCGAATCGGTACCCAAAGGATAGGTGCATTCAGCCGGTTGCAGATAAGTCCGCACCAGCATAGGGTCGGTAGAGTGCAACTGGCCGGACTCTGCCAAGTGGAGCCAGATGCGTTCGCGGCGCTCGCGGCACCACGCACCCTCCTCGGGCGTATATCCCATCTCCTCCTCCAGCGTAGCGGTGTCCAACACCCGCGAAACCACCCAATGAATCTTTCCGCGATGCAGTATCTGGTCGAGCAGCGTGCGGTGCCACTCCCACGGGAAAGGGTACTCGCTGAGCAGATAGAAGGCCACGCAGTCGGGCACAATGCGCTCGGGCGACATGCTGCGACACTGGTAGGAATAATAGAACTGGTTGTAGAGCGGATAATCGGCTCCCATGTACTTGTCGAGACTGAACCCTAAAATGCTGTCGCCCACCACCACCGACTGGTTCAGTGCCGAAAACTGGGCATACACGCGGGGCACCGTCATGTGGGGCAGCTCGCGCTTCAGCCGGCGGAAGGCACGGGTGAAGCCACGCTCGATGCGGCTCATGTCGCTGAACTTCAGCAGGGCGTCGCGATGCAACGTCTGCAAGATGGTGTCGGAGAAATACTCGCGCAGGCGCAGATTGATGTTGTCGTCGCTCACCGCCCCGATGGACAGCACGTCTTCAATCAGGAACTTGGTCTCTTGGGGATAGTCGGTACTCATCTTCTGAAGTGCCGAAAAGCTGTTGAGCGAGATGTACTCGTCCAACAGCTTGTCATATCGGTGAACCTTTATATCCGTGGCCATACGCCCTGCCTGCCCATGATTGAGCGACCATTGGCAGGTGGCCAGTGCCAAGCAGGCGAACAAAGCTGCAAAGAGGATATAAAGTCTGTTTCGCATTTTAACCGTAGATAATCTTTCCGTTCTCGTCCTTGTACTCGTCGAGTCCCTTCTCATAAGTAGCCATGGCGCGGAGGCTCATGCCCACACTGGAGAATCCGCCGTCGTGGTAAAGGTTCTGCATGGTCACCTTACGGGTGAGGTCGGAGAACATCACAATACAATAGTCGGCACACTCAGCCGCCGAAGCGTTGCCCAACGGCGACATGCGGTTGGCAAAGTCGAAGAGTTTGTCCATCCCCTTCACACCCGACCCGGCAGTCGTCATCGTGGGCGACTGGGAAATGGTGTTCACACGCACATTGCTCTCGCGGCCATAGATATAACCAAAGCTGCGGGCAATAGACTCCAACAGCGCTTTGGCATCGGCCATATCATTGTAACCATAGAACGTGCGTTGGGCGGCAACGTAGCTCAACGCCAGGATAGAGCCGTAGTCGGCAATGGCTTCCAACTTCTTGGCAGCCTGAATCATCTTGTGGAACGAAATGGCAGACACGTCGAGCGTCTTGTCCAGCATATCATAATCGAGGTCATCGTAAGTGCGGCGCTTGCGCACGTTGGGCGACATTCCGATGGAGTGGAGCACAAAGTCTATTTTGCCGCCCAATATCTCTACGGAACGACGAAACACATTCTCCAAGTCCTCCACGCTGGTAGCATCGGCGGCAATCACTTCGCAACCTAACTTCTCACTCAATGCATTGGTCTCGCCCATGCGCACGGCTACGGGAGTGTTTGACAACGTGATGGTTGCGCCTTCTTCTACCGCACGTTCGGCTACTTTCCAAGCAATCGACTGCTCGTTCAACGCACCAAAGATAATACCTCTTTTTCCTTTCAGCAAATTGTAACTCATACCTAATAATCTTTTTACTTTTCAGTTATTTTCGGCGGCAAAGATACAATCTTTTAGAATATTAAACAAATTTTTAACAATCAAATAGTCACAAGAAGGAAGGTTTGACCTATATTTGCACCCAATAATCAATTTACATAAAACAAAAACATATCCAAAGATGAGAAAA
>CAZDAN010000130.1:0-6281 GCA_964503565.1 uncultured Bacteroides sp. | reverse complement strand
ATCTGAAAATAATTCAGGAACACATGGAAACTATTCGTTGCTCCCTCTGCCTGGGCAGCAATACAGAGGCAGAAAGAAACGTAAAGAAAGTTCGTACAATACTGACCGGACTATTGTCCAATATATGTTGGGACGAAGCGCGATGGACAGAGCCAGTGGACTTTCCCTACCCTGCCCTATTCCTGAATCAGACGGCAAGTTTCGATACGGAAATGACATGCGACCAACTCCGCCAGTGCTTTAAAGAGATTGAACGTCAATGTGGCCGTATGCCCGAGGACAAGGCACAAGGCATTGTGCGCATGGACATCGACCTGCTGACGTATGGGAAGGAACAGTTGAAAAAGGTTCCTTTTCCGCTATAAATCGGCGAATTGTTGCAGTTTGTCTTTTGCTTCTCCAATATGCTTATTTCGTTTCCAACACATTGGCCGACAGGCCGTCAGCAGCTTGTAGAATCCCCAATAAAGGAGTCTTTTCACGGGCGGCATTGAGCGAACCCATCAGTTCGTAGCTCTGAAAGGGGAGGTCCCAGGCGGACATGTGCCAGCGGATGGCAAGAATTTCTTCTTTCGTCAGTTCGAGTCCCGATTGCAGTAGTACGATAACAGATTTTTCGCCATGTCCTACAGGGAAACCGGAGTAATCCACATCGTATCCTTCGTAATCTTCCCAGAACCCACGTTCATTCTTTCGACGCTTGATGGCCCGCTTGTAAATCTCGGCCTTGCAAGTATCATGAAGCAAGGTCGTGAGGATTATACTCTCCACGGGAAGTTGTAGTTCCAGCTCTGGTCTGACCAACAACACCTGCTTGCGCACCATCAGGGCGATACGGCACACGCCTAACGAATGTTCCAATAATCCACCCTCGTAAGCCAAATGAAAACGAGTGGAGGCAGGTGCCTCGAAAAAGCCCGTCTCTTCCAATTGCTTAATCACATCGTCCACACCCTTGCGCCCCGTGGATTGCAGGAGTTCGATAAACTTATCCTTATTGGCTGCTATCACTTCTTTGTTTGTCTGCATAATTATATTTCCTTTCTTTATATTCATGTTCCTTAATCATTGGATTCCTCTCTCACTCCCCCTTCTCCGGTCCGTCGGTAGCCTTTCCTGAGATAACAAGCAGTTCGTCGCCCGCAAATAGCTGTAGCGAGCCGTTGGGCACAATGTATTCTCCCTCGCGGCGCACCAGCATGACCAAAGTTCCTTGTGGCAAATTCATGGTGCGCAAGGTGTCGCCATCGCCCAACAGGTCAGCAGTGAGGGTGATGGTGCGCATCTTGGTACCCACTTCTTCAGGGATTTCAATACCAAAGGTGTCTTCCTCCTCGGGCATAGGCTCGTCCAAACACAAGCGGCGCGCCACAGTGGAGATGGTAGATCCTTGAATCACCAACGACAGGATGGTAATGAAGAAGACGATGTTGAAAATGACTCTCGCTCCCTCGACCTCGGCCACTACGGGATAGGTGGCAAAGATTATGGGAACAGCTCCGCGCAATCCAACCCACGAAACAAACCAACGCGACGACAATCCCATTCCTCGGAAAGGCAGCAGGCTGATGAAGACACTGATCGGACGCGACACCACCATCATGAACAGACCGATAAGGATGGCAGGAACGGCAATGTCCAGCATCTCGTGGGGATTGACGAGCAACCCCAACGAGAGGAACATGACGATTTGGAAAAGCCACGTCATGCCGTCCATAAAGCTGGACATCTCGCGCCGATTGGTCAGTTTATGGACATTACCCACTACCATACCAGCAATATAGACGGCCAAGTAACCATTGCCTTTCAGCATTGACACAATAGTGAATATCAGGAAGATGCCACTGAGCAGCAGTATGGGATAGAGCGATGAGTTATTCAGGTTAATGCGGTTAATGACCCTCACCATCAGCCGTCCCAACAGGTATCCCCCCAATCCGCCCACGGTAAACTGAACAAGCAGCAGGCCAAGGATACCCCAAAGGCTCATGCCGTCTGATTGGATAACCTGTATCAGGGCGATGGTGAGCATGTAGGCCATAGGGTCGTTACTACCGCTCTCCAATTCCAGCATAGGACGGAGGTTATACTTCAGATGCATCCGCTGTGTTCGCAGAATATTGAACACTGAAGCCGAGTCGGTACTGGACATGGTGGCGGCCAACAGGAGCGACGTCATCAACGGCAGCCCGATGCCTGAGAAACCGACATGGGACAGGCCATAGATGAACAATCCCGTGAAGAGCGTAGTAAGCAATACACCTAACGTAGACAGGGATATACCGGCTCCCAATACGGGACGTATCTCCTTGAAATTGGTGTCCATACCACCCGAGAAAAGGATGACACAGAGCGAAATCATACCGATGAACTGGGCTTCGGACGCATTATGGAACTGCAATCCCAATCCGTCGCTGCCAAACGCCATACCGACCATTAAAAAGATTAACAACGTGGGTACACCAAAGCGAAAACCGGCTTTGCTGACAATGATGCTGACAAAGAGCAGGACAGCACCGACGAGAATAATTCCTTCGGGAGTAAATGTCATAAGTTTACAGTCGTTTTCTTGTTTGTTTATTCCTTTCTTGATTTTGAGATGCAAAGATAAAACCGACAATCCAAAGAACAAAGAAAAAACGGCGTTTGTTTCTCCAAAGAGACTGTTTTTGACGAATAAAGGAACTCTCGTAGAGAACCAATCGGGTTCTTCGGTTGTTTCCTTAGTCAAGAATAGCAAATGAAAAGATTATTCACCTTATTATAATAATATAAAAGATATAGCTTATGTTTAAGAAAGTATTTTTCCCCACCTTACCGTCAGCATGGTTCACATCGACCCTGTTGCTGTTAGCACGCCTGTTCATCGGCATCCTGTTTCTCAGCCACGGCATGCAGAAGTGGCTCATGTATGCCAGTATATCGCAAGATTTCCCCGACCCACTGCACATCGGTAGCGCCTTTTCGCTCATTCTAACCATCATAACCGAGGTGGTCTGTTCATTCTTCTTCATCTTCGGGTTCATGTACCGCTTGGTGCTTCTTCCCATGATATTCGCCATGGGCATGGCCTTCTTTGTTGTCCACGACGGATCGTTGGACGGAGGTGAGCTTTCACTCATCTACATGATGACGTTCGTATTCATGTACTTCGTCGGACCAGGCAATTTTTCGATGGATGCTTGGCTCAAACACAGGTTGGAAGAGGCTGTTTCGGGAAAAAGTAAGTGATTTGTTTGCGTATCTGTCCAACATTTCCTACTTTTGCAGACTTACCAATTGAAACATCTGCAAAAGATATATGGAAATAATAGAGAAATACTTCCCCAGCCTCACCGACGAGCAACGCACACGCTTTGCTGCATTAAAGGACTTGTACGAGGATTGGAACGCCAAAATCAACGTAATCTCGCGAAAAGATATCGGAAATCTCTATGAGCACCACGTGCTCCACTCGCTGGGTATTGCCAAAGTGCTTAACTTCAAGCCGGACACCACAGTGATGGATCTCGGATGCGGCGGAGGTTTCCCAGGCATTCCCCTTGCCATTCTTTTTCCCGAAGTGAAATTCCATCTGGTGGACAGCATCGGCAAAAAGATACGCGTGTGCAACGAAGTGATTGCCGGCACAGAGCTGACCAACATCACCACCTGCCACTGCCGCGCCGAGGAGGAGAAGGGCCGGTTCGACTTCGTAGTAAGCCGAGCCGTCATGCCTTTGGCCGATTTGGTAAAGCTGGTGCGCAAAAACATTCGCAAAGAGCAACACAATGCCCTGCCCAATGGCCTCATCTGTCTGAAGGGAGGCGAATTGGAACACGAGGCTATGCCTTTCAAAAATCAAGTGATGATAACCGACCTGAAGGACTATTTCACCGAAGAGTTCTTCGAAACAAAGAAAGTAGTCTATTTGGGAATATGAAAGTCAATCAATTTGAATTCAATATGCTGCCCGTCAACACCTATGTAATTTGGGACGAATATACACGCGAGGCTGCTGTGGTAGATGCCGGCTGCTATTCTCCGGCCGAGTGCGAAACCCTGAAACAGTTCATTGCCGACGAAGAGTTGACGGTGAAATATTTGCTGAACACCCACCTGCACTTCGATCACATTTTCGGGAACCGATTCATGTACGAGCAGTATGGACTGAAGACCTGCGCCCACCGCGCCGACGAAGAGTGGCTGATAGAAGCACCGAATCGCACACGTATGTTCGGTCTCGAATTTCCAGGCGAACCGGTACCTGTCGGCACCTACCTGGAGGATGGCGACGAACTGACATTGGGACTCTACACGCTCAAGTGTCTGCACGTGCCTGGCCATTCACCAGGAAGTCTCGTCTTCCATTCACCCGATAAGGGATGCCTCTTTGCAGGCGACGTACTTTTTCAAGGAAGCATCGGCCGAACCGACCTTCCCGGAGGAGATTTGCGGACACTACTCAACGGCATCCGCGAAAAACTCTTCACACTGCCAGACAACACCCTCGTCTATCCCGGACACGGCGAAGCTACCACCATAGGGTTTGAGAAGCAATACAATTTCTATTTGAAATTATAAAAAGACAGATGCAGGCGGCAAACGTCGTTGCCACGGCAAGGGTAAGTTACCACTTGTAGGAGAGGCCGAATTGAAGGAACTCCTTGAACTGGAAATAGGTGTAGCCGTCCTTCTTGCTCACGCCATCGTCGAAGCGACCGTGGAGGAATAGTTTGGTAGAAAGATATTTGCTGACGGCAAAATCGAAGGTGTTCTCCCAGTTGGCCACCAGTTTTTCGTAGCTGGTGAAGGCATCGATGTGGCTCGACCAAAGGATGTTCTTGGCAATCTGCCATGAGGAGTTGATGTTGGTACTGGAACCGTACTCCTGAAGCGAACGATGGTTGTCCTTGATACCGTAACGTTCGGCAAGGAACTTTTCGCCCACATACAACCAACGGTAACTCAAAGGGGCGATATTAACGGAGATATTGAAGTTCTTGATGCTCTTCTTGTAATCCATACCGATGCTGACACGGGTGTCGAGCGGAGTAAGGAAGGCAGAGGTGTATTCGTTCTTGTTAGCGGGATAGCTACGCAACGACTGTGTCTGCGAAGTCACTTCGAAGGAATAGTTCCACGACTTGATGGCCTTCAAGAGGAGTTTGGATGAAAGACGCAACATGTCGGTGTTGGTACGATACTTGTGCTCGGTGTCCGAAGGAGCAGTGGTGAAGCCCAGTCGAGCCTCGAACTTGTTGTCCCATTGCACTTTCCGTTGATCGTTGTAGTTGGCATTCAAAATCAATCCCGATTGCAGAGTGTTGGTACTCTCACCGCCTTGGCTCCAATTTCCCGACACGTAGTTCTGTGTGAATTGCAACCATGCTTCGCCTGAGGTTCTCCAGAAGTTGGGCTTCTTCACCTTCATCTGTACACCCACCGCCTTGTTTTCCTGGTTTTCTTGCAGACGTATTTCAGGAACAAAGTTATTGATTGCCTGCTTTTCATCGACCGATTCGACCGTCTTTACATTTTCAGAAAAAACCTCTTCGGTAAACTTGAAATTCTCGGGATTGGTTATACTGGCAATCAACACTGCCCTGTCAATAGCCTCTTCAATCTCCTGTTGACGAATAAGGTCACTCTTGTCGGAAAGTTCCAGACATCCGTCATTAGCGGACAATACATAGAGTTCGGGCACCTCGTCCCCTTTCAGAGCACTGCTTACGCTTGATTTATAGAGTGTTGGAGTTCCAAAAAGACGGATAAAACGGGGATTGGTCTGGGTTTCAACAGAAGGAGTTTCAGCATCATATTCCGTCACCAAAGCATTGATAGCTGATTCGTATTGCTGTGTCAGTTCATCCCACTGCTGACCGATACCTGAATTCTCCATCGGCCGATTGTCGGCCATCATTTGGACGGAGGCAAGTAAACAGAGTGCGGATATTACAGTTTTAGATTCCATAGTTCGTGTCAATATATGTATCATTATTCAATCAACAGGGGTGTATTGGGTCTGCAAAATTACACCATTATTTTCAATTATCACCTTTTTTTCCATATTTTTATATACAAATCCCTAAAGTATGTTTTTAAACCTCCTTTTTTGATATAAATTCGACATAAAACAACTATCCGTACGCGTATTTTTTGTAACTTTGCGCGTTATTTGGTTGTTACATTAGGGAACCGCCATTTTAAGAGCAATGAAAGTAATAACATTTTAATATCTACAACTGTGGCAGAAACTAAGTACATCTTTGTGACGGGAGGAGTTGCCTCGTCACTTGGAA
>CAZDAN010000129.1:0-6324 GCA_964503565.1 uncultured Bacteroides sp. | reverse complement strand
AAAAATGCCAGTCGCAAAAATGAAAATGCGAGTCGCATTTTTTTCTTTCAAAAATCAATCTCTTATCCGAATACTCTCATCCGTTCTGTTACCGGTTCGTGGCTCTTGGCCGTCGGCATGGTGAGGGGATAGCCGAAGGGCATCTGTGCCACCAATTCCCACGTGTCGGGCAGATTCCATTCTTGGCGGACTGCTTCGTCCACCAAAGGGTTATAGTGTTGGAGCGAAGCACCCAAACCACGGTCTTCGAGCATACACCACAGGGCTAACTGGTGCATGGCTGAGGTCTGTTGCGACCATTTGGGGAAATAGGAAGAGTAGAGGGTGAACTTATGCTCCATCTCCTCTACTACATGGAGGTCTTCGAAGAAGAGTAGGGTGCCATATCCTGAGGCAAAACTCTGATTGATTTTCTTTTCCGTTTTGACAAATACTTCTGAAGGAATCTGTGTTTGCAGGGTGTCCTTCACTATTTGCCAGAAACGACGATGGGCACTCCCCATCAACACGGCGATGCGCGATGATTGGGAGTTGAAGGCCGAGGGGACGTGTGTCAGGGCAAACTCCACCATCTCTTCCACTTCGGTGCGATCGACCAACCTTTCACTGCCCAACGCATAGTAGCTGCGACGATGCTGGAGGGCTTCTCTAAATGTACGGTTCATATTCATTACAAAAGTCTATATTTGGCTTTTGTAACAAATGAAGAGGGGGAAATGTTTTCGTCAAATCCGACCTTCATCGGCATAACTGTAATAGTGTCCGTCGGTGAGGACAAGATGGTCCATCAGGCGGATGTTCATCAGTTCACAGGCTTGGCGCAAGCGGTCGGTCAATTGGTCGTCGTGCCTACTGGGGCGCACGTTGCCCGACGGATGGTTGTGGCAAAGTGCGATGGCGGTAGAACGGCTGAGAATGGCTTCGCGAAGTACCAGGCGTACATCTGCCACGACTTCGGAGATGCCCCCTGTTGCTATACGGCGGGCATCGATGAACTTGCAGGCATTGTTGAGCAACATCACCCAAAATTCCTCAACGGGAAGGTCGGCCAACTTGGGGTGGAAATAGTTGTAGATGTCGTTTGCTGAACGCACTACAAGCCGTTCTTCCACTTCGGCCAACTTGCGCCGACGACCCAATTCGCAAGCTGCCATCAGTGTCACTGCTTTGGCCGGCCCTATCCCTTTGAATTCGCACAATTGTTCCAAAGAGAGTTTGCCCAATTCATTCAAATTGTTTCCGCAGGCGGCCAGTACACGACGCATCAGCTCTACAGCCGTTTCGTCTTGGCTTCCCGAACCGATAAGGATGGCCAACAATTCGGCATCGGTCAAGATTTCCGCCCCGTGAGCCATCATCTTCTCACGAGGGCGGTCTTCCTCGGCCCATTGGTTGATATTCAGTTTACCTATCATCAATTTTTTACTTGAGTTTCATTGCCTTAAGGGTACGATAGCCATAAATGGTGACTATCACGAAACAGATGAACGGAAGGATGAACGATACGTTCACGGCCGGCATACCGAAGAGTACTTCTTGGTCGATAATCATTCCTTGCAACGGAGGCATCAATGCACCACCTACAATGGCCATCACCAAGAAAGCTGCACCCAACTTGGTGTCTTGCACATCCACTTTCTCCAAAGCAATACCGTAGATAGAGGGGAACATGATGGACATGAACAGGCTGATTAGCACCAAGCTGTAGAGCCCCCACATGCCTTCGATGAAGATGGTGCCCAGTGTACAGATGGATGCACACACACCAAAGATGGTGAGCAACTGGCGGGAGCTGACGTACTTCATGATATAAGTACCCAAAAAACGTCCCACAAGGTTGAGCGACATGGCCACAATGTTGTAGGTTTGTGCCACGGACTTGTTGATGCCTAAATTATCAGCGTATTGAATGATGAAAGTCCACACCATAATCTGAGCTCCGACGTAACACATCTGGGAGAATACACCTTCGCGATAGATGGTGTTGCTCCACAGGTTGGAGAGTGTCTGCCTGACGGAGTGTGCACCATCGGTAACTTTCTCGTCCTCACGCACCATCGGCATTTTAGTAAGGGCTATCACAACAAACACACACAGCACTACTAAGCCCAACGCTACGTATGGGTCGCGGATGATGGCCAAGTCGTGCAGGCGGATGTCGGCCTTTTCCGCCTCGGACAAGGTGTCGAAGATGATGTGTCCGGCCTCGTCGCGACGGTCAGATATCAGATTGGGAAGAACTAAGAACGAGGCTATGGCCATACCACTGAGCGAGCCTATGGGGTTGAAAGCCTGTGCCATGTTCAAACGGCGTGTGGAGGTCTCCTTGTCGCCTAATGAAAGGATGAAAGGATTGGCTGTAGTCTCAAGGAAAGCAAGTCCGAATGTAAGAATATACAAGGACAAGCAGAAGAATGAGAAATCTTGATACGATGCGGCAGGAATGAACAGGAATGCACCAAAGGCATAGAGTGCCAAACCAAGCAGAATGCCACTCTTGTAGCTGTATCTGCGGATAAACAGTGCGGCCGGGATGGCCATGGTGGCATAGCCTCCGTAGAAAGCAAACTGTATCAACGAGGCTTTGGCGGCAGAGAGTTCCATTACCGTCTGGAAGACAGCCACCATGGGGTTGGTAATGTCATTGGCAAATCCCCACAAAGCAAAGAGTGAGGTGATGAGGATAAATGTAAGTAGGTACTTCCGGGGTACTAAAGGTTTTTTTTCTGCCATAACTGTTTTTTTTGTTTGTTACTTTGTTTCTTGTTTATAAATGGATGCCTTTCTTGGGGTTGTCCCTTTTAATGTCGGGCAAAGTAACAAATTTTATCTCAATTGAGAAAATATTCAAACGGCCTATTTTCACCAAATGACAGGAAAATGCCGATATGGCGGTAAAAACCCCTTGATGCAGCTACCTTATTTGATATTTACGTACAATAAAAAGGGCAATTCTGCGTTTTTCTTTTGTTTACGGGCATTTCGCTGCAAATGTTCGGGATGAATAGTGGAGAGAAAAACCAAACCGATTATGATAGAATACATCAAAGGGGAAATTGTAAATATAACACCAGCCACGGTCACATTGGAAACCGGTGGAGGGGTAGGGTATCTGCTCAACATTTCACTGAATACTTATACGGCCATACAGAACAAGAGTCAGGTGCGCCTGTATGTTTATGAAGCCATCCGTGAAGATGCTTGGGTGCTCTTTGGCTTTGCCTCCAAGGAGGAACGTGAATTGTTCCTGCAATTGATAACAGTCAGTGGCATAGGCGGAAATACGGCCCGCATGATACTCTCGGCTCTTAGTCCTCGGGAACTTTGTGATGTGATAGCAACGGGTAATGACAAACTGTTGAAGACAGTGAAGGGTATTGGTTTGAAGACGGCACAACGTATCATCGTGGATTTGAAGGATAAGATAAAATTGCTTCCTTCGGTAGCAGGCGTGTCTGGTGGCGGTGGCGAACAGCCTTTGGATGGAGCCCATGTGGCCGGTGCCGTGATGGACGAGGCTGTATCGGCCCTCACTATGTTGGGATTTCCTGCTGCCGCTTCGCAAAAGGTAGTGATGGCTATCCTGAAGGAAGAGCCGATGGCACCCGTAGAGAAGGTTATCAAAGTTGCATTGAAGAGATTGTGATATTGTGGAATGATGAAGAGGAGTAAGTCTTTTGTTTACGTATTGCTGCTGGCTGTTCTCAGTTTGCAGGCAGTCGCTGCTATCAGCGGTGAAACTCCTCTTCATGCTCTGTCGGTGGCCGGACAACAACCCCAGCAACCTGTCGATACGGTCAATCAACGCAAACCGCGCTATAGCGTGAAGAAGACTGTGGCCGAACACAATGAAAACGACTTGAAACAGGGGACGGCTGACCTGCGCGATCCCGAAAATATAGAGCAGACAACCGAGTATGACGAAAAGACTGGGCACTATATCATCGGTTCAAAGATGGGCGACAGTTATTTGAATGCTCCGGTGTTGATGACCCCCGAGGAATATACAACATGGAGTATGAAACAATCGATGAATGCCTATTATCGCAATAAGAACTCCGAAGAATTCGAGAAAGCCGGAAAGGATAAATTTGACTTTACTGATATGAAGTTCGACTTGGGACCGGCCGAGAAAATCTTTGGTCCCGGTGGAGTGCAGATAAAGACGCAGGGTTCGGCTGAATTGAAATTCGGTGGGAAGTACAAGAATACGGAAAATCCCAGTTTGCCCGAGCGGCAACGCAAAACGTTCGGATTTGACTTTGATGAGAAGGTTAATCTGAATGTCAGAGGCCAGGTGGGTGACAAGATGAACTTGGACATGAATTACAACACCGATGCGACATTCAACTGGGATGCTAAGAAAATCAAATTGGCATACGAAGGAAAAGAGGATGAAATCATCAAGTTGTTAGAAGCTGGTAATGTGAGTATGCCCAGCAATTCATCGCTCATTCGTGGAGCTACATCGCTTTTTGGTGTGCGGGCCGACTTGCAATTTGGTAAACTGAAATTGCAGACGGTGGTGTCGCAAAAGGAATCTTCCTCGAAGAGTGTTTCATCCAAAGGAGGTGCCCAACTGACAGAGTTTGAACTGAGTGCGGCTAATTACGATGAGAACCGTCACTTTTTCCTCAGTCACTATTTTCGTGATAATTACGACAAGAATATGGCTTCGTTGCCTAATGTGATGAGTGGTGTGACCATTACTCGTGTGGAAATCTGGGTGACAAATAAGACAAGTAATTACGACAATCCACGCAACATCGTGGCTTTTACAGATTTGGGAGAATCTGTCCATGTAAGCAATCCCATGTGGAGCTCCACAGGACAATCCAATACATACAACAATGCCAATACGTTGTATCAGAGTCTGGTCAATGAGTATGCTGCTGCTCGTGATATTACACAGACGACGACGGTTCTTGACGCTATTCCCGGGTTTGCGGGTAGTGTGGATTATGAGAAAATCGAGAATGCCCGTTTGCTGAAAAGTACAGAGTACACGTTGAATAACTCTGTTGGATATGTATCTTTGAAGCAGACTCTTCAGCCCGATGATGTGTTGGCTGTGGCTTATGAATATACGTTAAATGGCAATCGCTATCAGGTGGGAGAGTTTGCTGCAGATATAAGTGATACGCAGAAGGCTCTTTATGTAAAGTTGTTGAAGAATACTTCCAATTCGCCTGCTGTGGGCACGTGGGATTTGATGATGAAGAACGTGTATGCTTTGGGTGCCACCAGTGTGCAGAAGGCAAAGTTCCGTCTTGACATCAAATATCAGAGCGATACAGCCGGTGTGTACCTTAACTATATACCGGAACCGAAACTAAAGGAGGTGACTCTGTTGCGTGCCATGAATTTGGACCGTTTGGATGACAACCAACAGAGCCGTCCCAATGGATTCTTTGATTTTGTGGAAGGTTATACGGTGACAGCCCAGAACGGACGTATCTATTTCCCCGTGGCCGAGCCGTTTGGTGACCATTTGCGCAAATTCATTGGTAACAACGAATTGGCAGACAAGTATGTTTTCGATGAACTTTACGACTCTACAAAAACTATAGCCAAGCAAATTGCAGAAAAGGATAAGTTTATTTTTACCGGACAATACAAGGCTACTTCAGGTAGCGAAATTGATTTGGGAGCATGGAATATTCCAGAAGGTTCGGTAACAGTGACGGCCGGTGGTGTCACTTTGGTGGAAAACAGTGATTATACGGTGGATTATACCTCGGGTCGTGTAACTATCATCAATCAGAGCATCATTGATGCCGGAACAGCTGTGAATGTGAGCTTGGAGAGCAATACAGACTTCAGCTTGCAGCGCAAGACCATGTTGGGTATGAATCTTATTTATGACTTCAGCAAGGACTTTCAAATTGGTGGTACTGTCATGCATCTGACCGAGAAGCCGCAGACAAGTAAAGTGGCCATGGGTAGCGAACCGTTGAAGAACACCCTGTGGGGCGTCAATTTAGCTTGGAAGAAAGAGAGCCAGTGGCTGACTAACATGATAGACAAATTACCTTTGCTGGAAGCTACGCAGCCTTCGACAATCAATTTGACGGCCGAATTTGCCCAATTGATTGCAGGCGAAGCCAGTGGTGTGCAGGGAAATGCGTCTTATCTGGATGACTTTGAGAGTACGGAGAACGGTATTGATATTCGCCAGCCGGAAAGCTGGATGTTGGCAAGTACGCCTGCCGTACTTTCTAATGGAACATTGAGTAATGATATACGCTACGGCATGGATCGTTCCTTGCTTAGCTGGTATTCCATCGCTCCTCTTTTTACTCGCCGTTGTTCCTCGCTGACTCC
>CAZDAN010000128.1:0-6329 GCA_964503565.1 uncultured Bacteroides sp. | reverse complement strand
GAAAATATTCCTAACACTAAGGCTAAAATTAAATACTTTGCTTTCATATAAGTTTGTTGTTAAAGTTGATTTTTGTTTGCAAATATATGCCTTTTTATGTAAGGGAAAGAATATGAATGGTTAAAAAGTGTTTTGTGCTCAGTCTGTACACTTGCTTTGATTGTAAAGGTTAGGTTTATAATATGCTGAAAAATAAGGTGGTAGGTTGCTTTTGGTGCTTCTTGTGACCCCAAATATAAGTGAGGTTCGGCTTTCCTAAAAAATACAGCTGGCTGTGTTGGCCGATACAGTTAACTCCGATGACCAACACAGCCGGCTACGTCGGGTTACGCAGCCAGCTGTGTGAAAAAAGGGGTATTCAGTGCCGAAAACCTGCAAGGGCATGTGCTATTTTTAAGTCAATGATGAACGACTTATAACGCATCCACAAAATTGCTATGTTAAACAAATCCCCGCAACCAATGTTGCTTGGTTGCGGAGATTTCTCCGTTTCATCTGTGCGTAGGACGCGCATTCATTGTTTACCTCATCACTACCTTCATGCTTTTGGTTTCCAACTGTCGCTATTGGTGATAGCGATGGCAATGAGCAGTCTGTACATTGCGATTTCGGTTTCTTTACATCGCGAGCGGTGAATTGTTTACATAGTTATGAGTTCTTTACCTCAAAAAAGCACTCTTACACGGGGAATCACCACGGGAGAGGCACTTTTTTCCGCTGATTCATGGAATAAATAATCTATTTTGTGCCAATAAATTTGTGTATTTCAAACAAATGCACTACCTTTGTCCAAATATAAAGTGCTACTTTAGATTTGTCCAACCTGCTACTAAGTATTATGTATAATAGAGAAATAGAAAACGAAGTTTTGCGCCTGTCTGCTTACTTTCGAGTGCTTACAATCACAGGGCCACGCCAATCAGGCAAGACCACACTGTGCAAAAAGGTATTCCCCCTATTTAAATACATCAATTTGGAGGATGAGACCACCCGCACAGAGTTGGAATTCGACCGAAAGAACTTTTTAGTCAAGCACAGGGAGGGGCTGATTATTGATGAAGTGCAGAATATGCCCGAAATATTTTCTGCGGTTCAGGTGGTGGTTGATGAGTATCCCGATGCGCATTTTATTCTGACAGGAAGCAACAATTTCATGTTGATGCAGAAAATCACCCAATCCCTTGCCGGTCGGAGTGCTGTGCTGACATTGTTGCCATTTTCTGTGAAAGAATTGACAGAAAAGGACAAATCAAGGAATGTATTCGAGTTGATGTTTCACGGTTTCTATCCGGCAGTTTGGGCCAATCAGATTCCCCCACAGGATATTTACCGCCAATATTTTACGACCTATATCCAACGTGATATCCAACAGGTGATGAATATACGTCGTCTGTCGGAGTTCCGTCGTTTCATCATCATGTGTGCATCAAGGATTGGTACCGAGTTCAATGCCCAGAGCATGTCCGGAGAATTGGGAGTTTCCATTCCCACAATACAAGAATGGATGAACGTGTTGGAAGCGTCATACGTTGCATTCCGCCTGCAACCATTTTACAGGAATATCGGAAAAAGGCTTGTAAAGACACCTAAGATTTATTTCTACGATGTGGGCATGGTGTGCTATCTGCTCGGCATAAAATCAGCAGAACAGGTGGAAACCCACCCGCTGCGTGGACAGATTTTTGAAAATATGGTGGTTTGCGATATACTCAAACATCAATACAACAATGGGCAAGACAATAATCTGTTTTTCTTCCGCGATAAAGGACAACACGAAGTGGATTTGATTCTTGAGGATGGGGTGAATTTGTTAGCCTATGAGATAAAGCTTTCTCCAACCATTCATCCTGATTTCTACAAGAACCTGAAGTATTTCCGTTCATTATTCCCTCAGGAAACCACTCTCACGCAGGTAATCAATACGGGAGAGGAAGAGAACGACGATTCATTTTGTGGCCATATCAACTACTTGCACATTTTCAATCATTTGTAGAAGTTCTTCTCGAAGGCGGCGAACTCATCTTTGCCAAGGATGCAACGCTTCCACCAGGCACGGAGGAAACCGGTGCCGTAGCCGGTGAGTTGGATGAATGAGGCGGGCACGGAGAGCAGGCCTATCCACAAGGAACGGTTGCGCACGGCGGAGTCGATGCAGATGAGGAGTGAGAAGAGGAGTAGGGGAGCGAGAGCGGCAAGCATGGTAAATACTCCGAATGCAAGGATGGCGACAGGGCCACTGATGCAATGAACTCCTACGTTGGTTGCACGGTGGATGGTGAAAATGCCCAATCCCATGAAGAGCAAGCCAATAACAAAAAGAAGCAATAGCAGGCTTACTCCCACGGTGAATACGGCGGGAAGCATGTGGACGAGTTTCAACGACTCGGGGTATTTCTTATAAAGGTTGATGCGGGCAATGCCTGAGTTGTGTACCTGCTTGAAGAATTTCTTCAGGTCGGTGCGTCGCTTGTGCCACACCCATGCTTCGGGGAAGAGGCGGCAACGGTAGCCTCCCTTGAAGATGCGGATGCTGAAGTCGATGTCTTCGCCAAAGCGCATCTTGGAGAAGCCTTCGAGGGCGAGGTAGACATCGCGACGGATGCCCATGTTGAAGCTGCGCGGATAGAACTTGTCCATCTTCTTCTTCGACCCTCCGCGAATGCCACCGGTGGTGAAGAAGGAGGTCATGGCGTAGTTGATGGCCTTCTGCACGGGGGTGAATGAAGCGTGTGCACGGTCGGGGCCTCCGAAGGCGTCGGCAGGTTCGCGCTTCAGTTCGTCTTCCACCGCTTGCAGATAGCCGGAGGGGAGGATGCAATCGGAGTCGAGCACGATGACGTATTCGCCCGAACTGCGCTCCACACCGTAGTTGCGCGTTTGACCGGGGCCTGAGTTTGGCTTCTCGTAGTAGCGCACGGGCAGGTGGTGGGCATACTTTTCCACAATGTGGCAACAGGGGATGGACGAGCCGTCTTCTACCACCACGACTTCAAAGTCGGTGAATGTCTGGTGGGTAAGGCTTTCCAGAAGCTCGTCCACTTCATCGGGACGATTATATACGGGGATGACGAATGAGTAGCGCAAGGGAGCTAAAAATTGAAAGT
This sequence comes from uncultured Bacteroides sp., assembly GCA_964503565.1. Taxonomy (GTDB): domain Bacteria; phylum Bacteroidota; class Bacteroidia; order Bacteroidales; family Bacteroidaceae; genus Phocaeicola_A. The sequence continues at coordinate 3,225 of CAZDAN010000128.1, read as the reverse complement.
TAAAAATTAAAAGTCAGGCACGGATTACACGGATTACGCGGATCTCTGTTTTAATCCTCCGTGTCATCCGCGTAATCCGTGCCTATAAACTTGTAGCTGATTACTTGTAGCTAATTACGCTTCCTTCTTACGGTTCAGGTAAGAGCCGTCGCGAGTATCTACTTCGATGAACTCGCCTTCGTTGATGAAGAGGGGTACGCGTACTTCGGCACCAGTCTCTACGGTAGCGGGCTTGGTGGCGTTGGTAGCGGTGTCGCCCTTGAGACCCGGCTCGGTGTAAGTAACCTGAAGCACAACCTTCACGGGGAGTTCGGCATAAAGAACAGTGTCGGTTGAAGCGTCAGAAACCACTTCCACCTCCATGCCTTCCTTCAGGAAGTTCACGCCTGTGATGAGGTCCTTGGCGATGGGAGCCTGGTCGAAAGTCTCGTTGTTCATGAAGATATAGTCCTCGCCCTCCTTGTACAGGAATTGGTAGGGACGACGCTCAACGCGCACGTCTTCCAACTTTTCACCGATGTTGAAGCGACGCTCGAGTACGTATCCGTTCACCACGTCCTTCAGCTTGGTACGCATGAAGGTGTTTCCTTTACCGGGTTTCACATGCAAGAATTCAATCACAAAGTAGAGCTTGCCATCCATGCGGATGCAGGTTCCGTTCTTAATGTCTTGTGCATTAATCATAATCTGTTTTCTCCTTTATTTATATATTATAATTCTAAATGTTTCTTGATGCAGAAAATGGGGTTGTCCGAAGTGTAAAATGACCTTTCGGATGCAAAAAGCATCGTTTTGCGGGTGCAAAAGTACAAGAAATCGGCAAAATAAGCAAAAGTATGAGCTAAAAAAGTCGGTTTGCTTGGCTGATTCAAAAAAAATATCTATTTTTGCAGCCCGAAACTGCAATGGAATAATAACATAAAACAAAAATAGCGTAATGAAAAGAACATTCCAACCCTCTAACAGAAAGAGAAAGAACAAGCACGGTTTCCGTGAGAGAATGGCTACCGCCAACGGTCGCCGAGTATTGGCTGCACGTCGCGCAAAGGGTCGCAAGAAGTTGACCGTTTCTGACGAGTACAACGGAACTACCAAGAAGTAATCTTACGGATAGTGTAAGACGGTTTAATAGAAAGAAGTGAAGGTTTTCTACAGAGAAGCCTTTGCTTCTTTTATTTTTTTGTATATTTGCACGCAGAAGAGAAACGTGGGCTTTACACCCGCCGACATCAGCTTGGGGTTAAGGTGACCTTAAGTCCGGGTTAAGGCAGGCTCAGCCTTGGGCTGAGGCAAGTTCTGTCGGGGAGTGATGTGGGCATAGTGGGGGATTGATGTAGGCTCAGTGACTAACAAAAGAACAGAAAAATGACGATAAAAGAATTCTTTTCATTCAAGAAGAACTTCTTCTTTTGGGGCAACCTGTTGGCCATGGTTTTGGTGGCCGTAGGGTTGGTGTGGGGTGTGTTCAAGTGGCTCGACCACTATACCGACCACAACATAGCCGTGACGGTACCCGATGTGAAAGGCTTGCAACGGGCCGAAGCCGAAACCCTGTTGCGTCAGCACAAGCTGAATCCCGTAGTGTCCGATTCTACCTATAACACGTCGCAACCCGGAGGTGTCATCCTCGATATGAACCCAGCACAAGGTTCTGTGGTGAAGGAGGGGCGTGCGGTGTATATAACCGTGAATACCAATCGTCCGCCCATGCGGGTGATACCAGACTTGATTGACAACAGTTCGCTCCGCGAAGCCGAGGCCAAGTTGCGCGCCATGGGATTCGTGTTGGCCGAAAATGACACCATCGAAGGCGAACAGGATTGGATTTATGGCATCAAGTACAAAGGGGCTTCGTTGCAAAACGGTGATGAAGTGCCCATCGGTGCCACTTTAGTGTTGGAAGTGGGCGGAGGCGAATATATGTTCATGGAGGAGATGCTGGGCGACAGTTTGCCATCAAGCGGAGATGGTGTCCGCGGAGCGGAAGCTACGGTGGTGGACGATTCGTGGTTTGAATAACTTGTCTTCTCTCTCTATATATATAATTAAGGTATAAGAAAAACGATGATTGACGAATCGGACGAAATATTGTTGGACGAACTGGACGAAGCCGAACCCGTAGGGCAGGAGGCGGGCGAACTGCACGAACACTTCCGCGTGGTGGTCGATAAGGGACAGACACCTATGCGAGTCGATAAGTTCCTTGGCGAACGCATTGTGAACTCTTCGCGCAACCGCATCCAACGGGCGGCCGACATGGGCTATGTGATGGCCAACGGAAAGCCGGTGAAGAGCAGCTACAAGGTGAAACCTTGCGAAGTGATTACCGTGATGATGGATCGTCCGCGATACGACAACGACATCATCCCCGAGGATATTCCCCTCGACATCGTCTATGAAGATGAAGAGCTGATGGTCATCAACAAACCTGCCGGATTGGTGGTGCATCCGGGATGTGGAAACTATCACGGCACACTGGTGAATGCCATTGCCTGGCACCTGAGGGACAACCCGAAGTACGACCCCAATGACCCGCAAGTGGGATTGGTGCACCGCATCGACAAGGACACCTCGGGATTGCTCGTCGTGGCCAAGACACCCGATGCCAAGACACACCTCGGACTCCAGTTCTTCAACAAGACAACGAAGCGCCAATATAATGCCCTCGTCTGGGGAAATTTTCTCGAAGACACGGGAAGAATTGAAGGCAACATTGCCCGTCATCCGAAGGACCGTATGCAGATGGCTGTATTCAGCGACCCCGAGATTGGGAAACATGCCGTCACACACTATAAAGTGCTCGAACGGTTTGGTTACGTCACTCTTGTAGAGTGTCGCCTCGAAACAGGTCGCACGCACCAGATTCGTGTGCACATGAAGCACATCGGCCACATCCTATTCAATGACGAGCGCTACGGAGGAAATGAAATACTGAAAGGTACCCACTTTGCCAAGTACAAGCAGTTCGTTCACAATTGCTTCGACATCTGTCCGCGTCAGGCTCTTCATGCCCGCACCCTCGGCTTCGTGCATCCCCGCACGGGCGAAGAGATGTTCTTCACCACCGAGTTGCCCGAGGATATGACGCAATTGATAGAGCGGTGGAGGGGGTATATGAGTGATAAAGAAATAGAATAAAGGAATTGATAATGAAAAGAATAATAGCTATCGTAGCCGGAGGCGATACTTCGGAATATCAGGTGTCTTTGCGTAGTGCGCAGGGCA
>CAZDAN010000127.1:0-6385 GCA_964503565.1 uncultured Bacteroides sp. | reverse complement strand
AGAAGATGACTGACCAGAAGAGCGGACCTGTGCTGATGAAGACAGTATAGTCTTCTCGCATGTAGTTGAGAATCCATCCTACGATGGGGAAAGCCAATGCAGCAGGGATGACCAACAGGTAGAAGTATCTCTTTCCGAAGAGCCAGAGAATGTCGCCGAAGCGGGCACCGTGCACCTTGCGTAGTGCCACTTCGCGGCGGCGGCGCTCGGTGTCGAGTGTGATGGCGGTATAGACGCCCAACAGCGTGATGGCCAGACTGACGAGGGCAAAGAAGAGGATGATGTCCTGCAGGATGATTTCAAATCCCTGCTCCTCTTCGATGTCCTTCATCAGCGTCTTCACCTCCGGCTCGACGCTGGCGGACAACACTTTCCTTAGCTCTTCAAGCGCATGTTGGCGGACGGCCTCCACCTGTCTGGGGTGGCATTTCAGATAGACGTGTCCGATGTAGGGCTGTGCCTGTCTGCGTTGGTTCTCCATCAGGAAAATCCATCCGTTCTTGTTGCGGGCTATCAGTCCTCTGTGGTCTGCTGCGCGTGGTACATGCTTCACGATGGCCGTCACCGTGTAGGGGGTGTCATTTCCACGGAGGTAGAACGAACGTCCCAAGATGTCCTCGTCGAAGAGTGCGGCAAAGTCTGTGTCAACAGCTATCTGGTTTTCCGCTTTGGGCAATACGCCACGGATTACTTCGATGTGCATGAAGTCGTAGTACTGGCGGGGCACTTCATCAAGCAATGCATCTGTCATGCTGTCGGGGTTTCCCTTTTCGGTAAGTATTCCGTGTCCCGAAAGACTTCTCAGCATATCTCCCTCCTTTGTCATTGTCTCTTTCACTCCGGCGTGTGCCTTCAGGCGGTCTATCAGTGCCAGCTTCTCATTGGGATGCATGATGGCCATGCTTCCATTCATCGGGATGGAGAGGATTTCTTCCTTCTCAGTGCGTGACAAGGTGTTCAACACCGTGCTTGTGGTGAGCCTTCCTTGCAGATAGAAGGCCACTGTGAGGCTGACGAACACCCAGCAGATGAAGAACTGCAGACCCATCATCAGGTCGCGCCCCACGTGGCGACGGATGCGTGGCGCACTGCTCACGCCCGCCACTCCCTGTTGGATGGTGATGCGTTGGACATAGAGGCTCACCCCAAAGCAGATGAGTGTGCAGAGGAGGAAGAGCCAACCGATGTACTCCAACGACTCGCTCATCAGGCGGCTGGCATCCAGTTCAAAGAAGGTGCCTATCTGTACCGGCAATGTGATGTGGGCGGCCGTCAGTTCCACCAGGAAGCGGCACAGCCAACCGGCGGCCAGCAACATCAGCACCACTTGGGTAAGCAGCATGAAGAAGAGGTCGCGCAAGCGACACCCGAACATGCGGCGCAGGCTGTATTCGTGTGTGCGGTTCAGAATGCTTCCCACCAGGAAGTGCAGGAAGTTGAGCAGACCCACCAACAGGATGAGGGTGGCAAAGGTGATGATGACACCGTTGACCATTGCCATGTTGTCAGCCACATGCCCGCCCATGCAGTCGGCTACCAAAGTGCTTTCGCCGCGCTCTTCTCCCCTAAAGTGGGTGAAGTTTGGCAGGATGGAGGTGCTCAACTCGTGGTTGACATCGTCCAAGTCAATCCCTTCGGGCATCAGGCCATAGATGTAACCCGTATAATTGTAGGCGTACTGGCTTTTTCGGGCTGTACCCTCGTCGTTCAGCACCAAGGCTTCTATTCCCAATTCAAAGAAACTGATGTTCTTTGGCAAATCGGCCATGACCGCTTGCACCGTGTAGGGTGCCCCGTTTCGACGGCTCCCGTTGAATACGCGACCCACGGCCTCTGTTTCCGAACCGAACATGCGGCGGGCTACCGAAGCTGCGAGCACCAGCGAGTTGGGCGTGTGGCTGGCATGTTCCCAACTGCCTGCAACCACCTTCACGCTGAACACCTTGGCAAAGGTCGCATCCGTGTCAATACTCTGCAAGGATGCCGGAGTGAGTTTTCCCGATGCATCCTCGTAGCTGCATACGAAGGGCATACCTCCCAAGAGGGTGCAGACATTCTCCAAGGTGTTCATGGACAGTGTTTTCAGTTTTTCTGCTTCCATGGCAGAGGCCGGGTGGATGTTGCCGTTAGCTTCTTTTATGGCCACCTCCGCAATGCGGTCGTAGTTCGGGAAATGTTTGTCAGTGCCCATGATGTAGCGGCTGAAGTGCATACACAGGCTGAAGCAGACGAGGCTGGCCGAGAGGCCGAGCACACTGATGATGTTTTGCGAAAGATACTTCTGTATGTTCCGCCAGGCGATAGTCAGGTTATGTTCTAACATGATGAAAAGTCCCCTCTGACTCCCCTGTGAGGGGGAGGATTCAAAGGCCGATTTTAAGTTATTACTATTTATTCTATTCATTTTTAGCCCCCTCCCTTGCAGGGAGGGAGGGGCTTCTCTTACAAGTGCATTTCCTCCACCACCTGTCCGTCGAAGAGGTTGACGATGCGGTCGGCATAGCCGGCATCGTGGCGCGAGTGGGTCACCATCACCACGGTGCAACCCTCCTTGTGGAGCTGGCTGAGCAGAGTCATCACCTCGTGACCGTTCTTCGAGTCGAGGTTACCCGTCGGCTCGTCGGCCAGAATGAGTTTCGGTCCTCCCACCACGGCACGGGCTATGGCCACGCGCTGCTGCTGACCGCCGGAGAGCTGCTTGGGGAAGTGCTTTTCGCGGTGGGCAATGTCCATGCGCTTCATCACCTCCTGGATGCGCTGCTTGCGCTCCGCCTTGGGCACACCCATGTAGAGCAGGGGCAGCTCGATGTTCTCATACACGCTCAGCTCCTCGATGAGGTTGAAACTTTGGAACACAAAGCCGATGACACCCTTGCGCAACTCCGTGCGGCGTCCCTCGTTGAACTCCTCCACGTTGGTGCCCAAGAGTTCATACGTGCCGTTCGTGGGATTGTCCAACAGGCCCAGTATATTTAATAAGGTGGACTTGCCACAACCCGAAGGACCCATGATGGCCACGAATTCACCTTCTTTCACCTCCAGGCTCACGTTGTGCAAAGCCCAGGTTTCCACTTCTTCCGTGCGGAAGACTTTCTGCAAACTGTTTGTCTTAATCATATTTCTTGTCTTTTTATGGGTTAAAATCATGCGTAGTCAGCTTTTTGCCTCACAAAGTTATTGAAACGTGCAAGAAGAAGAGTGCTAAATTCTGTTAAATCGTATTTTAGACCCAAAAATTGTCTAATTTCTGGACACTCGTTTGGGGGAAAGCATGTAAATTTGCAAAAAATTGCCGATATGTACGATTACAGAATAGCCATCATCGATGACAATCAGGCGGTGTTGAAGACGTTGAAGCTGGTGTTGAAGGGGGTGTTTGCTTCGGTCATCACCTTGCCCCATCCCAACTCACTGCCGGCCCTGCTGGCCAGCGAACGGGTGGACGCGGTGTTGCTGGACATGAACTTCAGCGCCCAGCGAATCGACGGCGAAGAGGGGCTCAGCTGGCTGAAATATATCAAAGGTCAGCCCGACCCGCCGGCGGTGGTGCTGATAACCGCCTTTGGCGACATCGGCTTGGCCGTGACCTCGTTGAAGGAGGGGGCCGAGGACTTTGTCACCAAGCCGTGGGACAACGGTGAACTGATTGAGAAACTGCTGAAAGCCATCGAGCGGCGCGACAATCAGCGCCACATCGACAGCACCCTGCACGAGGCCAGCCAGCTGAAGGACCGCCACGAATCGACCCTGCAAATGACGCTGGACGAACTTGAGCGCCAACACATCGTGGAGGTGTTGGACGAGTGTCGGGGCAACCTGACTGAGGCCACCGCCCGACTGGGCATCAGCCGCCAGACACTGTACACCCGACTGAAGAAATATGGAATCTGCCTATGAAGTTTCCCTATAGACACGGATTGTTCTTTGTGCTTATGGCCCTGCTCTTCATGGCGATAGGCGGGTTGGTGGTGTGGGGGCACTTCGAAAAGTGGCTGCCCTCGCAAATCGAGGCCCTTGCCCTGGTGGCTCTGTTGCTGATGGTGTGGATGGTGAGGCGGGTCTACTTCATCCCCAAGCAGGTGGGCTACTTCCTGAAATCGTTGCTGAACAAGAACTACACCATGAACTACCCCTCCGTCAAAGACTCCAAACTGGACGACATGTACGAAGGGATGAACAGCATCACCCGAATCTATCAGGACAGCCTGGCCGACCTGGAGTACAAGCAGTTGTACTACGACCGCCTGCTGCGCATCATGACACACGAACTGCGCAACAGCATCACCCCCGTCATCAGCCTGTCGAGCGACATGCTGAAGCGTCCCGAAAACTATTCGGCCGAGGAGATGCACGAGGGGATGGAGGTGATACATGACCAGTGTGTGAGCGTGAAAGCCTTTCTTGACTCATACCGTCAGTTGACCCACCTGCCGGCGCCGGTGAAGCAGGAGGTGGATGTGGAGAAACTGTTTGCACAATTGCAACGGCTGATGGCGCATTCGTCGTTGCACTTCACGTGGGGAAACGGCATGAAGGTGGTGGCCGATGCCGACCAGCTGACTCTGGTGTTGACCAATCTGATAAAGAACGCGCGCGAGGCTACGGAGGGGCAGCCCGATGCCTGCATCCGCATCGTGGCCAGCGAAGCCGATGGCTCGCCCTACATCAGCGTGAGCGACAATGGTCCGGGCATTCCCGATAAAATGGCCGAAGAGGTTTTCCTCCCCTTCTACACCACCAAGCGGAATGGCACGGGCATCGGCCTCTGCCTGAGCCGCCAAATCATGCGCCTGCACGGCGGCGACCTGAAGCTGAACAGCCACCATGGACAAGGCACCACCTTCATGGTGATGCTGTAAAGTTTAAGGATTTTATCTCCCTTTAGTAATTCAAATATACCAGATAGTCTCCCTTGCACCAGATGGTGAAATGGGGGGCATCGGCTGTGTTAAGCGTGCCTTGCCACCAGGTGGAGAAGTCGCGCAAAGGGTAACGCAATCCTTCGGCCTCCATCCCCCGTGTACCGAAACTGAAGATGGAGACGGCCGTGCCTGTGGGACATTCGAAGGTACAGGTGTCGTGACAGGGGATGAAGACGCCGTAGTCGGTGTAGATGCGCACCTCCAACCCCTGGCGCATGTATTCGATGAGCAGGCTGATGTTGCCCAATGTGTGATCCTCGCGTCGGCCTGTGGCCGCCACGATGGCGATGCGGCGTATGCCTTTGCTTGTCAGATAGTGGATGGCTTTTGTCTGGTCGTTCGTCTCCTGGTCAGGGTTGCGGCGTATGATGGAGCCGAATGCCGCAGCCGCTTCGGGTGAGAGAGAATCGCAATCGCCCACCACGCGCCACGGACGCAGGCCGCGGGCAAGAAATTCGTTGGCCGCCCCGTCGCAACACACCGTGCGCTTGCTCTCCTGCATCAGTTTGAGAGGCAGGGGATGGGTGGGGAAGTCGCCTCCGCCTACGATGACGGCAAGGCTCCCGGCCCTCTCCGATTCCCCCAAAGGGGGAGAGAACAAATATGCTACATTCTTAGCTCCCTCTCCTTTGGGGAGGGTCGGGGAGGGGCCTATTCTTTCATCAATCGTTTCCATTCTTTGTATCCGAAGTAAGCAATCACCGTGTAGAGGGCATAGAGTCCGGCGGTGAAGTAAAGTTCCTTATATACATACAGGCCGGCACTGACGGCATCCACCACCATCCACACCAACCATTGCTCCACATACTTGCGTGCCAACATCCACATGGCCACGATGCTGAGTGCCGTGGTGAAACTGTCCATCCAAGGCACGGTGCTGTCGGTGTATTGGATAAGAATGAAGGCGATGAGCACCAGCAGGCCTGCACTGATGACACCCAGCCGTGCCCACATCTGCCGGGGTGTGTGGCTGATGGGCAGTTCCTCTGCGCCCTTCCCTTCCGTCGGTCGGACGGTGTCGGTTTTTCTCCGTCCCTTCCACCACCAGAAGATGCCGTAGAAAGAGATAATCAGATAATAGATGTTGATTCCGAAGTCGGCATAAAGTCCCGCTTCATAATATACCACCACATAGATGGCCGGCATCACCACATTGGCCACCCACAACCAGATGCTGGCCTTGTACTCCAGCCACAGGTAGATGAGTCCTACGATTGTACCTATGATTTCCAAATAGTTCATAATGCTAACGTATTATATAAACGAGCCGCAAATATAACACATTCTTTATATTACACAAAGCAAAGTAAGGAGAATCAGCGATTGTCGGATGGAAAACGTGACTCAATGCTTCTTACAAAACGGCGAGAGTGAAAAACAAAAAGCGATAACTGATTTTCATCAATTATCGCCTTGTGTCGGAAAGAGGCGACTCGAACGCCCGACCCCTACGTCCCGAACGT
>CAZDAN010000126.1:0-6433 GCA_964503565.1 uncultured Bacteroides sp. | reverse complement strand
AGCACGGCGAATGCTACGTGACAGTCGATGGACATCAAGCTGACCTCGACCTCGGTCACTACGAGCGTTTCCTCAGCATCGAAGCCACCAAGGCCAACAACATTACCAGTGGACGTATATATAAAGGAGTCATCGACAAAGAACGTCGTGGTGACTACTTGGGCAAGACCGTACAGGTCATCCCGCACATTACCGATGAAATCAAGCGCAACGTGAAGTTGATGGGCACGAAGTACAAATATGACTTCGTGATTACCGAAATCGGTGGTACAGTAGGCGATATCGAGTCGCTTCCCTACATCGAAAGCATCCGTCAGCTAAAGTGGGAACTGGGTCGCAATGCGGTGAGCGTACATCTCACCTACGTGCCCTACCTGTCAGCAGCTGGTGAATTGAAGAGCAAACCCACACAGCACAGTGTGCAGAAGTTACAGTCGTTGGGGGTACAGCCCGACGTGCTGGTACTCCGCACCGAGCATGAGATTCCCCAAGACATGCGCGACAAGGTGGCCCTCTTCTGCAATGTCGATAAGAAAGCCGTGGTGCAATCAATGGACGTGCCCACCATCTACGAGGTGCCTTTGAAGATGCAGGAACAGGGATTGGACGTAACCATCCTCGAGAAAGTAGGTCTGCCCGTTGGCGAAACCCCAACCCTCGACCCATGGCGCGATTTCCTTAACCGACGCAACAATGCCACCGAGGTGGTGAATATTGCCATCATCGGCAAGTACGACCTGCAGGATGCCTACAAGTCAATCATGGAGTCGCTCTCGCAAGCAGCCACCTACAACGACCGCAAGGCAAAGGTGCACTTCATCTACTCCGAAAACATCAACGAAAGCAACGTGCAGGAGTTGCTCAACGGCATGGACGGCGTAGTCATTTGTCCGGGCTTCGGAAGCCGTGGTATCGAAGGAAAGTTAGTAGTTGCCAAGTATTGCCGTGAGCACAATGTAGCCACCCTCGGCCTGGGTCTCGGTCTCCAGATGATGGTAGTAGAATTTGCCCGCAACGTATTGGGCTATACCGATGCCAACTCCAAGGAGATGGACGAGAAGACAACCCACCCTGTTATCGACCTGATGGAGGAACAGAAAGCGGTGCTCGACATGAAGGAAAATATGCGCCTCGGCTCCTACGAGTGTGTGCTCACACAGGGCAACAAGGTGTTCGAAGCCTACGGCAAGGAGCACATCCAAGAGCGCCATCGCCATCGCTATGAGTTCAACAATGCCTACAAGGCCGAGTTCGAGAAGAACGGAATGACTTGCGTGGGCGTGAACCCCGAAAGCGACTTGGTGGAGATTATGGAAATCCCCTCGCTGAAGTGGTACGTGGGCGTACAGTTCCATCCCGAATACGGAAGCACGGTGCTCAATCCGCACCCCCTCTTCCTGGCATTCGTGAAAGCTGCAATCAACAAGTAACCTCATTCGTTTAGGCACGGATTACGCGGATTAACACGGATTGTTTTCAATGAATTAGAAAATAAAAACCGTGTAATCCGCGTAATCCGCGCCTAAGATTTTATTAAAAAGTAATCATAATTTAAAATCACAAATCAAATTAATGGACAAAAACACCTTAATCGGATTCGCCCTCATCGGATTGGTGCTGATTGGTTTCAGCATCTACAATCGCCCCAGTGAGGAGGAGATGGCGCGCATCCAACGCTATCAGGATTCAATCCAACAAGTCATGCAAGAACAGTCGGCCATTGAAGCTGCAAGACTGGCCGAGGAAGAAGCGCTCCGTCAGGCATTGCCCGACTCAGCTTCGGCACTCTTTTCTGCCGCACGGGGCGAAGAATCTTTCGTAACACTGAAAAATAATCTCGTTGAATTACAACTCTCAACCAAAGGAGGACGCGTGAACAAGGCGACCCTTGCCGAATACAAGGGCAAGGACGGAAACCCCGTCGTGCTCTTCGATGGCGAGGAGGAGATGCGCATGAACTTTGCCTTCAGCGGAAAGAATGAGAACATCCTCACCGAGAACCTCTATTTCCAACCGTTGAACGCATCGGACAGCACCGTCACCATGCGACTCAACGTGGGCGAAGGCCGACACATCGACTTCAACTACTTCCTGCCTGCCGACCTCTACTTGGCCAACCTCACCATCAACGCCGAGGGAATGCATAACTTCTTCACACCCAGCACCAAGACGATGGACTTCAACTGGTATCAGCGTACCCGCCAACAGGAGAAGGGATACAGCTTTGAGCAACAATTCTCGTCCCTCACCTACCGTGTGATGAGCGAAGACACCGAGCACCTCAACGAGCAGGGTGAGGACAAGGAAGAAGTGGCCGAGGCCATCGACTGGATTGCCTTCAAGAACCAGTTCTTCTCCAGTGCTGTCATTGCTGAGCAAGACTTTAACAAGACTTCACTTTCCTCTGTACCTCAGAAGGAAGGCAGTGGTTATCTGAAGAAATACAATGCCGAATCACAGGCATTCTTCGACCCCACGGGTAAGGAGAGCACCAACTTTCAGCTCTACTTTGGCCCGAACCACTTCAAGACCCTCCAAGCCACCAACGATTATGTGTTGGGCGAAGACAAAGACCCCGAACTTGAAGACCTCGTTTACCTCGGATGGCCTATCATCCGTTGGATCAACCGATGGTTCACCATCAACGTCTTCGACTGGCTCAGCGGATGGGGACTCAACATGGGTATCGTCATCCTCCTGATGACCATCATCGTGAAGATTGTGGTTTATCCCACCACCTACAAGTCCTACATGTCGTCGGCCAAGATGCGCGTGCTCCGCCCCTACGTGGACGAAATCAACAAGAAATACCCCAACCCCGACGACGCCTTGAAGAAGAACCAGGAGACCATGGCCCTCTATAGCCGATACGGCGTAAGCCCCATGGGCGGATGCTTGCCTATGCTCATCCAGATGCCCGTCTACATCGCCCTCTTCAACTTTGTGCCCAACGCCATCGAGCTTCGTGGCGAAAGTTTCCTTTGGGCGGACGACCTCTCGACCTACGACGATGTCATCAACTGGGGCACTGACATCTGGTTGCTTGGCGACCACCTGAGTCTCTTCTGCCTCCTCTTCAGTGTGACCAACATTCTCAACACCTGGTACATGATGCGCCAACAGAAGGACACCATGGCCGGCCAGCAACAGATGCCCGGCATGAAGGTGATGATGTACGCCATGCCCGTGATGTTCATCTTCTTCTTCAACAGCTACTCGGCCGGGTTGAACTACTACTACTTCATCTCAGGCCTTATCGGCATCCTCATCATGCTTGTCCTGCGCAAGACCACCGACGACAAGGCCCTGCTTGCCAAGCTTGAAGCCCGCATGGAGGCCAACAAGAACAAGCCACGCAAGATGACCGGTATGGCAGCTAAGCTCGAAGCCCTGCAAAAGCAGCTCGAAGAGCAACAACGCCTCCAGCAACAACAGCAACAGAACAGAAATAACAAGCGATAATTATTTTTAGGCGCGGATTGCGCGGATTACACGGATTTATATATTTATGTATCATTCAACTTTCGCAAGTATCATTATCTACAAGAAAGTTGGGCTTGCGAAACTTAATGTATATGCATAATGAATTCTCCGTGTTAATCCGTGTAATCCGTGCCTTACTTTATAAGTAATCAGAAAACATGAAAACAACCACCGCAACCCTTATGGCAACCGCCTTATTATTGGCCTCCTGCACCAATGGCAAGCAGGAGAACAACGAAGCCAATGCCCCCATCATTGGCAAACAGACAGAGATTAAGATTGAAAACGGACGCATGACTCCCGAAGCCCTGTGGGCCATGGGTCGCATCGGCGACTACCAGGTGAGTGCCGATGGCCAACGCATCGTCTACACCGTGGCTTACTACAGTGTCGAACAGAACAAGAGCCACCGTGTCATCTACGTGATGAATGCCGACGGCACCGGCAATACCCTGCTCACCACCACTGCCCAAAGTGAGAGCAACCCCATGTGGATAAAGGGCGATACAAAGATTGCCTTCCTCAGTAGCGAGAGCGGAAAGAGTCAGATATGGGAAATGAATCCCGACGGCACCGGACGTCGTCAGCTCTCCGACTTTGATGGCGACATCGAAGGCTTTACCCTCTCGCCCACAGGCGACAAGATGCTCTTCGTGGCTCAGATGAAATATGGCCAGCGCACCGTTGACCTCTACCCCGACCTGCCGAAATCGACCGGTATCCTCGTCGACGACCTCATGTACAAGCATTGGGACGAATGGGTGGAGACTGTCCCCCACCCCTACGTGGCCCCCTTTGATGGCAATCGCGTGGGCGAAGCCAAAGACATCCTCGAGGGCGAACCCTACGAATCGCCCATGAAGCCCTTCGGAGGCATGGAGCAACTCGCATGGAGCCCCGACGGACAACTCATTGCCTACACCTGTCGCAAGAAGACAGGACTCGCTTACAGCCTCTCCACCGATTCCGACATATACCTATATAATATAGAGGCAGGCATCACCACCAACCTCTGCAAAGAGAATGGCAAGAAGAGCAACGGACTCGACATGATGGCCGGCTACGACACCAATCCCGCTTTTAGCCCCGATGGCAAGTACATCGCCTGGCAAAGCATGGAGCGCGACGGATACGAGAGCGACCGCAACCGCCTCTGTGTGCTCGATCTGCATAGCGGAGCGAAGCGCTTCGTCACCGAATCATTCCATAGTGGCGTGGATGCCTTCTGCTGGGAGCGCGACTCCAAGACACTCTACTTCACCAGTGTGTGGCACGGCACAAGCATGATCTACCGCACCACCCTTGAAGGCGACGTGAAGTGCCTCACCGATGGCGACTACGACTATGCCAGCGTGGCCCTCGGCAAACCCGGACAACTCATTGTGAAGCGCCACTCGATGAGCCATGCGGATGAGATATTTGCCATGGCGAGCAACGAGCCCGACGGCACACTCACGGCTGAAGCCATCACCCACGAAAACGACCACATCTTCTCCCAACTCCGCTTGGGCAAGGTCGAGAGCCGATGGACAACGGCCACCGATGGCAAGCCCCTCCACTCGTGGGTCATCTATCCCACCGACTTCGACCCTGCCAAGAAGTACCCCACCCTGCTCTTCTGCGAAGGCGGGCCCCAATCGCCCGTAAGCCAGTTCTGGAGTTTCCGTTGGAACTTCCAAATTATGGCCGCCAACGACTACATCATTATCGCCCCCAACCGTCGTGGCCTCCCCGGCTTCGGCATGGAGTGGCTCGAGCAAATCAGCGGCGACTACAGTGGCCAGTGCATGAAGGACTACCTGAGCGCCATCGACGACCTCGCGCGCGAACCTTATGTAGATAAGAACCGCCTCGGATGCGTAGGCGCTTCGTTCGGAGGCTACAGCGTCTATTGGCTGGCCGGTCACCACGACAAGCGTTTCAAGGCATTCATCGCCCACGACGGCATCTTCAACATGGAGCAGCAATACCTCGAAACCGAGGAGATGTGGTTTGCCAATTGGGACATGGGCGGAGCCTATTGGGACAAGAGTAACCCCGTGGCCCAGCGTACCTTTGCCAACTCGCCCCACAAGTTTGTCGACAAGTGGGACACACCCATCCTCTGCATCCATGGTGAGAAGGACTACCGCATCCTTGCCTCGCAAGGCATGAGTGCCTTCAATGCCGCCGTCCTGCGTGGCGTACCTGCCCAGCTCCTCATCTATCCCGATGAAAATCACTGGGTACTCAAGCCTCAGAACGGTATTCTTTGGCAACGTACCTTCTTCAGCTGGCTCGACCGTTGGTTGAAGAAGTAAAGCCTATGCCGAATTCCGGTATGCAATGACACTGCCGAAAGAATAAGAAGGCATCATAATTTACTCTTTGGACGTGGGTTGCGCAGATGACACAGATTTCTTTGTTTTTTTATATTTATCCTCGTATCATCTGTGTAATCCGCGTCTAAAAAATGTAAAAGATATACAAAACGCCTAATTACTGCACACAAATGTAAAAAATGTGCCATTTTTATTTGGCGTACAAGAAAAAAGCTATATATTTGCACAATCTAAGCAAAAATGTGCAATTTATGAACAATACGTTTATAGGTCATATCGAAGAATCCCTGAAGAAGAATTGGGACTTGGATGCCTTGACTGATTACAATGGAAGCACGCTTCAGTACAAGGATGTAGCGCGCAAGATAGAGAAAATGCATATCCTCATGACCGAAGGTGGTGTAGAAAAGGGTGACAAGATAGCCATCTGTGGACGTAACTCATCACACTGGGGAGTGGCGTTCTTGGCTACCGTAACCTACGGTGCTGTGGCGGTGCCCATCCTGCATGAGTTTACACCCGAAGTGGTGCACAACATCGTAAACCACTCGGATGCCAAGTTCATGTTCGTGGGGTTGAAACGTCGTCTGCCCGAACTGCCCATGTTGTGCGACCCAAGCCATATTGCA
>CAZDAN010000125.1:0-6434 GCA_964503565.1 uncultured Bacteroides sp. | reverse complement strand
AGCCTTCAAGGAGGCCGTCGTCGCCGGGCGCCGTGCCTACGAAGCGGGGCTTGGAAGCGCAAGACACGACATAACCGCCTCGGCTTCGTCACCGCTAACCGCATTTCTTAATGAGTAAACGGGATGAGCCATCCATAATAATAAACTTTAGCATCATGGAAAAAGATAAGAAATACTACGCCCAGCGCGAGAAAGCATACATGCAGGGCGCGCTCCATCCCGACGTACGTGTGGGGATGCAACGGGTGAACCTGACACCCACCGTGGAGATTGTGAACGGCGAAAAGGTGGCCACCCCCAATGCACCTGTTTATATCTACGACACGGGAGGTCCCTATACCGACCCCGCCATCACCATCGACCTGAAGAAGGGCATCGCCCCCATCCGGCAGGCATGGATTGAGCGGAGAAAGGCCGCCGGACAACCCCTCGGACAAATGGCCTGTGCCCGCGCGGGCATCATCACCCCCGAAATGGAGTACGTCAGCATCCGCGAAACGATGAATGCCGCTGCCATGGGCATTCCCACCCCCGTCACACCCGAGTTTGTACGCCGCGAGATAGCCGAAGGGCGTGCCGTGTTGCCCGCCAACATGCATCATCCCGAAGCGGAGCCTATGATTATCGGGCGCAACTTCCGCGTGAAGATAAATGCCAACATCGGAAACTCGGCCACCACGTCGGGAATCGAAGAGGAGGTGGACAAGGCCGTGTGGAGCTGCCGATGGGGAGCCGACACGCTGATGGACCTCAGCACCGGCACCCACATCCACGAGACGCGCGAAGCCATTCTGCGCAACAGCCCGGTGCCCGTAGGCACCGTGCCCATCTATCAGGCACTGGAGAAGGTGGACGGACAGGTGGAGTCACTGACGTGGGACATCTATCGCGACACCCTCGTCGAGCAGTGTGAGCAGGGAGTGGATTACTTTACCATCCACGCCGGCATACGGCTGAAGAACGTACACCTGGCCGACAACCGGCTGACGGGCATCGTCAGCCGCGGAGGCAGCATCCTGAGCAAGTGGTGCATCGCCCACGGAAAAGAGAACTTCCTGTACGAACACTTCGACGACATCTGCGACATTCTCTCCCGCTACGACGTGGCCGTTTCCTTGGGCGACGGCCTGCGCCCCGGCTGCATTGCCGATGCCAACGACGAGGCACAATTTGCCGAGCTGGACACCCTCGGAGAGCTGGTGCTGCGGGCTTGGGACAAGGGCGTGCAGGCCTTCGTCGAAGGGCCGGGCCACGTGCCGATGCACAAGATTCAGGAAAACATGGAGCGGCAACTCCGCGTGTGCCACGGAGCACCCTTCTACACCCTGGGACCGCTGGTGACCGACATCGCACCGGCCTACGACCACATCACATCGGCCATCGGAGCGGCACAAATCGGATGGTTGGGCACGGCCATGCTTTGCTACGTCACCCCCAAAGAGCACCTCGGGCTGCCCGGCAGGGAGGATGTGCGCACCGGCATCATGGCCTACAAGATTGCCGCCCACGCCGCCGACCTGGCCAAGGGGAACGCCGCCGCACAGATGCGCGACAACGCCCTGAGCAAAGCCCGGTTCGAGTTCCGCTGGCGCGACCAGTTCCACCTTTCGCTCGACCCCGAGCTGGCCGAACAGTATTTCCGCGAAGGCCGACACACCGACGGAGAGTATTGCACCATGTGCGGCCCGCACTTCTGTGCAATGAAACTGAGCCGTGACATAAGGAAAGAAAAAACAGAATAAGCAGCCATGTTCTCAGAAGAAATAAAAAAACACTCGTGGACAGAGACCACCGCCCGCATCTATGCCAAGACCGGGGCCGACGTGCGCCGCGCCCTGAACAAAGAGCACTGCACGGTGGACGACTTCATGGCGCTGGTTTCGCCGGCAGCAGCCCCCTACCTGGAAGAGATGGCCGCACTGAGCCGCCACTACACCCGCGAGCGGTTCGGCCGCACCATGTCGATGTTCGTCCCGCTCTACCTCACCAACTCGTGCGCCAACGGGTGTGTCTATTGCGGATTCCACGCCTCGAATCCCATGCCGCGCACCATCCTGACGGTCGATGAAATGGAGCAGGAGTTCCGCGCCATCAAGCGCCTCGGGCCGTTCGAGAACCTGCTTCTCGTGACGGGCGAAAATCCGGCCAAGGCGGGCGTGCCCTATCTGGCCAAAGCCCTCGACGCAGCCAAGCGGCACTTTGCCAACCTGAAAATCGAAGTGATGCCCCTCAAGGCCGAAGAGTATGCCGAGCTTGTCGGGCACGGGCTGAACGGGGTCATCTGTTTTCAGGAGACCTATCACGCCGGGCGATACCCCCTGTATCACCCAAAGGGGATGAAGTCGCGCTTCGACTGGCGCGCCGATGCCCCCGACCGCATGGGGCAGGCCGGCGTACACAGCATCGGCATGGGGGTGCTCATCGGGCTGGAGGATTGGCGCACCGACGTCGCCTTCCTGGCCCGCCACCTGCGCTACCTGCAACGCACCTACTGGCGCACGCGGTACAGCGTCAACTTCCCCCGCCTGCGCCCTGCCGAGAACGGCGGCTTCCAACCCAACGTGGTGATGACCGACCGCGAACTGGCCCAACTGACCTTCGCCATGCGCATCTTCGACCACGATGTGGACATCTCCTACTCCACCCGCGAGACGCCCCACCTGCGCGACCACATAGCCCCGTTGGGGGTGACCACCATGAGCGCCGGAAGCCGCACCGAGCCGGGCGGATATGCCACCTACCCCCAGGCCCTGGAGCAGTTTGCCGTCAGCGACGAACGAACGGCCATGGAGGTGGCGACGGCTCTGCGCGCAGCCGGACTCGAGCCGGTGTGGAAGGACTGGGACAGCAGTTTCGACCTCTGCCCGGGACGCCATTCCTGAGGGGGAGAAAGAGCCTTGGGAAACCATCAGGGGGCCGAGGAGAATCTGTCAGGTGTCCGAATCCATTCTGTCAGCTGACAGATGAAACTCCATCGGCTGACAGATTTGCCCCGGACACCTGACGGATTGCGCCCTGTCTGCCGACACGCCTCAAAAGAAAGCAACCAACTGACATGCAATCCATTAAAAAAAAGAGAAAAAAAATGAACAACCGCTACCACCGCCAACTGCTCGTGCCCGAAATTGGAGAGCAGGGCCAACGGAAACTGGAGGCCGCCCGCGTGCTCATTGTCGGAGTCGGAGGGCTGGGCTGCCCCGTCGCCACCTATCTTTGCGGAGCCGGAGTGGGCCGCCTCGGCCTGGTGGACGACGACACCGTGTCGCTGAGCAATCTGCACCGCCAGGTGCTCTACACCGAGGCCGAAGTGGGGCGCCCCAAGGTGCAGTGCGCCGCCCGCCGCCTGCGTGCCCTGAACAGCCGGGTCTGCATCGACGAACACCCCGTGCGCCTGACAGCCGAGAATGCCGACAGCCTCATCGGGCGATACGACCTCGTCGTCGATGGATGTGACAACCCGGCGACCCGCTACCTCGTCAGCGACACCTGCGCCGCCCGTCGCATACCTTATATATACGGGGGAGTCACCGCCCTCGGCGGACAGGTCGCCGTCCTCTGTCATGGGGAGGGGGCCGCCACCTATCGGACCCTGTTTCCGGAAGCCTCGCCCCAAACGGAGGAGACGGCCGCCGTCGTCGGCCCCACACCCGCCATCGTGGGCAGTGTGCAGGCCGCCGAAGCCCTGAAATTCATTGCCGGATTCGGCGAACCGCTCACCGACAAACTGTGGAACATCGACCTTTTGACCATGCAAACGTGCATTATTTCGCTCCATTCATAGGAAATGTAAGGGATAATTCGTACTTTTGCGGGCAAAAAGAGAAATAGGATACATGAAACTGATACTGATAACATCGCCCAAGTTCTTCATTGAAGAGGACCAAATCATCACGGCTCTCTTTGAAGAGGGACTGGACATCCTGCACCTGCGGAAGCCGGAGACCGCCCCCATGTTTTCCGAACGCCTGCTGAGCCTTATCCCCAAGCAGTACCACAAGCGCATCGTCACCCACGACCATTTCTACCTGAAGGAGGAGTTCAACCTGATGGGCATCCACCTGAACAGCCGCAACCCCGACGTCCCCCTGGGCTACAAGGGGCACGTCAGCTGTTCGTGTCACTCGTTGGAAGAGGTGAAGCAGAAGAAGGGCCATTTCAACTACGTCTTCATGAGTCCCGTTTTCGACAGCATATCCAAGAAGGAGTACCTGAGCAACTTCTCGGCCGAGGAGTTGAAGGCAGCCCACAAAAGCGGCCTCATCGACAAGAAGGTAGTCGCCTTGGGAGGCATCTGCACCGACAACATCCGCACCATCCGTAAATACGGCTTCGGCGGGGCGGCTGTGCTGGGTGACATATGGGACCGTTTTGACAAACAAACCACCGTGAATTTCACCGAGGTGCTGCAACGCTTCAAACAATTAAAGAAATTGGCAGACTAAAAGGGCAGGAAATCAAAATATATTTCATACCTTTGCAGCAAATTAAAACTAAAAGGGTCGAGTGACTACCAAATAATCATGAACGAAAAAGCATCTTTCATGGTATTCTCGGGAACCAAATCGAGATACCTTGCCGAAAAAATCTGTGCCAGTCTCGGATGCCCGCTGGGCAACCTGAACATCATGCACTTCGCCGATGGCGAGTTTGCAGTGTCATACGAGGAGTCGATCCGCGGACGCGACGTGTTCCTCGTGCAATCCACCTTCCCCAACTCGGACAACCTGATGGAGCTGTTGCTGATGATTGATGCCGCCAAGCGCGCATCGGCCAGAAGCATCGTGGCCGTCATCCCCTACTTCGGATGGGCCCGCCAGGACCGCAAGGACAAGCCCCGCGTCTCCATCGGTGCCAAATTGGTGGCCGACCTGCTGAGCGTGGCCGGCATCGACCGCCTCATCACCATGGACCTCCATGCCGACCAGATTCAGGGCTTCTTTGACATCCCCGTTGACCACCTCTATGCCAGCGGCGTGTTTGTGCCCTACATCGCATCGCTGAAGTTGGAGAATCTGGTGATTGCCGCTCCCGACGTGGGCGGCTCCAAGCGCGCCAGCTCCTATGCCAAATACTTCAACGTGCCCCTGGTGCTGTGCAACAAGCAACGCCTGAAGGCCAACGAAGTGGCATCCATGCAAATCATTGGTGACGTGAAGGGAAAGAATGTGGTCATCGTGGACGACATGGTGGACACCGCCGGCACCATCACCAAGGCCGCCGACATCATGATGGAAGCCGGAGCCACCAGCGTGCGTGCCATCGCTTCGCACTGCGTCATGTCCGGCCCGGCCAGCGACCGCGTGCAGGCATCGGCCCTCGAAGAGATGGTGTTCACCGACAGCATCCCCTACACCAACCGGTGCGCCAAGGTGAAACAGCTCAGCATTGCCGACCTGTTTGCCGAAACCATCCGCCGCGTAGAGGAGAACGAAAGCATCAGCTCGCAATATCTGATTTAAAACGGAGACTGAAAAGTCTCACCGACAATTAAGAAGGAACCATCCGGCACACCTTCATCAAAGTGCGGCTGGCTTTTTGAAAAATGCGACTTGCATTTTCAAAAAAGCCAGCCGCATTTTCTTTTTTGCGACTGGCTTTTTTTGAAGCGAATTGCCATCATAGTCAATTTATCTGCGCTATCCGCGTCATCCGCTTCTAAAAAATGAGAGGAGGGCATTTGAAATGCCCTCCTCTCTTCTTATCTGATCCGAATCAGTAGCCGGAATTACACGAACCAACGAACGTAGCAGAAGTCCTGACGGTGAGGCAGGTTGACGTTCTTGGGGAACATACGGTATGCCACACGGAACGAACCGCCGTTGTCAAGGTGATGCTTGCACTGGAAGGTGTAGAGGTTGCCCTCGCGCTTCACCACTTCCATAGGCTCTACGCTATAGACATGGTCCTTGCCCTCCTTGTCCTTGTAGATGGCAACGAGTTCGATACCAACGGCATCGTCCAAGCCCTTCTCGTCAACAACGTGGGTGATGGTGTACTCCTTACCTGTCTCGATGGAACCGGCAACGAGTGCCTCGTCCTTGGTAGAAGAAACCACTTCAATCTTGTCCCAAACGGCAGCAACCTGCTCCTTCCAAGCGGCGATTTCCTTTGCCTTGGCGTTGTCGTCGGCGCTGAGGTCGGCGAAGCGGGCAGCTTCCTTGCAGTAGAACTTGCTGTAGTAGTCGTCCAACTGACGCTTCATGGTGTAGTGGGGAGCTACCTGAGAGATAGAGTTCTTGATGGTGCGCACCCAGCCCTCGCTGTAGCCCTTGCTGTTGCGGGCGTAGTAGAGCGGCAGGATTTCGTTCTCGAGCAAGCTGTAGATGGTAGCGGCATCGAGCTGGTCCTGATGGTCCTGATTCTGGTAAGTACGCTTCTCGGTCAACGCCCAACCGGCACCTTCGCGGTATCCTTCGAGCCACCAACCGTCGAGA
>CAZDAN010000124.1:0-6486 GCA_964503565.1 uncultured Bacteroides sp. | reverse complement strand
AGTTTCATTGGACACATAAGTGTCATTCTCATTACCACAGGGACCGGGAATGCCTAAAGCGAACATTTCACTTACTGGCAACCACATTCCTGTTTCCTTGGCAAAATCTTCGGTGACACGTTGTTCTATGCGCCCATTTCCATCTGCTTTGCCTTCTCGAAATTGCGTTTCATATAGGCTGCAGCGTCGGCCGAGTTCATTGGCGATTTTTTGTATTCGGCGAGTTTCCTCAGTTTCCTCTCCACCGAATCTTTGTGATATTGATTCAGATACATCATTTGTCATAATCAGCTATTGATTCTTGCCGCGAAGATAGACATTTATTTTGAAAGGAACAACTATCATTCGTTTTTTGTCCTACAGCAACTTATAAATTGTTGCATTGGGAAGAAGAATTTTACGCCTCAATATCATTTTCACACTTTTGGGTGACACGGGCGTATTTATAAAAGCTGTACCTTTGCAGCGTGAATTAGAATGTTCGTTGAGACGTGTATAGAGGTAGGGCTGGTTGACCTGATGCCTTTCCGCGACGATGTAAACCCGTTGCTGATAAGCGAAGGGTATACCGCCCTACGCAACAGTGCCAACCATGATGTACAGCTGGTATTCAACAAAATGGATTGGGGAAGTGGAAAGTTGTTGCGAGCCATGGTCCTCTATACATATATGCAGGACTATATTACAAAGGCCGTCCACCAACCGATGATTACGGTGAGTGGACGGAGTTCTCTGTTCTGAAAGAGGCGACTTAAAATGTCTCTATCTCTTCAGTTGAAAGACCGGCGGATTTGATGATGGTAGCCGCACCAAGAGTCTGAACAGTCCTTTATCCGACTTTTTTGCCCCAAAGAGTTTTCTTTCCATTGGCATGATAGCCACCATAAACGATGGTCACCTTACGAGGACTGGCTTCCCAATCGACCTCACGAGCAACACAAAGTGAGAATGTTCCGGCCGTGCACACCAGTTTCAGAGTCTGCTTGGCTTCATCGAAACTCCAGGTGCCGGTATATTCGCCGCTCAACTGACCGTTTTCCTTCAACTCCAAATCGGCCGAAGTCTTCTGCTTGGCATAGCTGTAGCTGAGGTCGATGTTCTCCCATGTACCTATGAGTTCATCTTTCTTCACCGACAACTGAGGCACTCCTGCATAACGCTCGGGCATCACTACGGGCCATCCCGTCTCCGTCCAACGAATCGCGCGGACGTGTCCCATCATGACTGCATTAGAATAGGGATTGTTGTCATAGTTCTCGGGAAGGCGTGCTTGCGAACTGTAGAACCAGTTCCCCAATCCGTCATTGAACACGGCACAATGCGAGAATCCGACCCATCCGCTTACCGTCTGCGTTGCTTTGGCAGGCTTGAACTTGTAGGGATGCGTCACTACGGGATAGCAATCGCCTCCATTGGTCACGTTAGTGCCATCCATGCCAAAATAAGGGCCATCAATCGACTTGGCCCGCGCCACACGGGTGTTATAGGCTACAGATAGTTCATCGTATGCCATGAAGAGGTAGTAATACCCCGTTTCGGGATTATAGATAACCTCGGGACCTTCCGAACCTTGCCAACGGTCGCCCAACTTACGGGTAGCCACCCGTTTGCCGTATGTCGTATTGGTTCCTGTACCTATCAGCCACGGTTCGCCCGGCCAATCGGGCAATTTACCTGTCTCAGGGTCGAGCTGGATAGCGGTCAATCCCGAGTGCCACGAGCCATAAATAAGCCAATGTTCGCCCTCGGGGGTAATCTCATAGGTAGGGTCAATCGCATTCCATTTGAAGTATCCCGTCCAGTTGCTTTGACTCGGACGGCTATAGGCAGTTTCTGCCTTGTCGGTACTGCTACAAAGCACATATCCTTTGTCTTCCCATTCATTCTTGGCAGGATCGGATGTTTCCATCATGCCGATATAGGCACGCTCTGTCCAACTACCGTCGAAGGCATTACCATTGACGCGGTTTCCCGTCTTGATGTAATTGTCGAGGATGATGCAATAGTAGAGGCGATAGAGACCGTCCTTAATCTTGCGTGCAACGGGTGCCCAATAGCCATAGGCAGGTGCATTGGTCGTGGTGCTTCCCAAAGCCGGAAGGTTCAAGCGGGCACGCACGGCATTCACCGAGTCCTTCACCCATGCGGGGGCGTCGCCTTTCATGGCAGGGCCAAGCACTGTCCAATTGATCAAGTCCCTCGAACGGCGTGCAATGAAGTGTCCGCCCGACTGGTCATGCGTGTTTCCATACGAGGCATCTGTCTGATACATATAATAATATCCGTCTTCGGCTTTGAAAACAGTGGGGTCGTGCACGTTGGCAAGGTTCCACTTTGCCCGGTTTGCCCACGAGCAGTTCAGCGTCGTATAATCATCGGCATACGAAGGGATGGAGCGTTTCTCGAACCACTCCATTTGCTTGGTGAGTGCATCGCGAGGCTCTTCAAAACTGAGACTATCCACGGTTTGAAGATTATAAGACAGTTTTTCGCCCGATGTGGTAGTGATTACCAACGAATCGTGTTGGTAATCCTCTCCATGGCGGAGAGAAATGCTCTCCACCTGATTACCCTTGATGGGAGTCACCTTCTTCAGCAAACGATATTGGTTGACATAGATGGTTTCGGGATTCTGAGCGTGCATCGTCTGAAGAGTGCACACGGCGGCAAGACCTGCCACCAACAGATTACAAAGGCTGTTCTTCATCATTTCACAATTTTAGAAGTTAATCCTTCGGCTTTCACGATATACATTCCTCGGGGAAGTGCCTCCAGCGAAAGGGGCAATCCGTCGTAGATGCATTGTTTCACCATCCGTCCGTCGGTTGCATAGAGGGCTACTGGGGTGCCTTCCTCTACTCCGCACACATACAGATGACCGTCCTTGACAAAGACTTTCCCGGTGGATAATGCAGCTTCCACCTGTTCCATTCCCGATGCGTGAGGGCTGAAATAAAGTCCTTGCAAGGTAGTGAGGTCAAACGTCTGCACTGCCCCATCCTTGGCATTGACATTCAAAAGGCGGGCATCGGCAGACAAGCTGAAAGTCAAACTGCGCAACGTAGCCAAACTGCCCACGTTGATTTCTTTCTCGGGTTGTCCTTCGTCAAACACGACATAGAGGTACGACTCTTCCCCTTCTGGCACTGCCAACGCTGCTCCCCCACCGAGAAGGAGCAACATTGCAGTAATCATAGTTATTCTTTTCATCTCTTTATATTTAAATATAGGCACGAACGACACGGATTACACGGGAATACCTTAATTAAGAAAAATCCGTGTCAATCTGTGTTATCCGTGCCTAACTAACTTTTTATTGTTGACTTATCCGTCAAGCCTCTTCCTGTTCGTCTATCACCTTAATCTTATCGACAATCAGTTGCAAGTCGGCTTTCAGTTTTTCCACCTTACGGTTCATTTCAGCCACCAGGCTGTTGCCCTTCTTAGACGAGGTGGTGAGGAATCCGATGTTATTCTCGTAAGTCTGAATCTCGTTCTTCTTCATTTCATACGAACGCATCAGTTTCTCGCGTTCGCGAGCCAAAGAGTTTCCGCCTCCGGCCAAGTTCGAGCGGAACTTGTTGAGGTTCTTCTGCGATGCAGAGATGTTGAACTTATCGAACAGAGCATCCACCACAGTGCGATATTCCTTATACACCTTATCCTTTTCCTTGAAGGGCACGTGTCCCACGGTGTTCCATTCTTTCACCAGTGCACGCACTTCGCGCTCCACTCCGTCAGCCGTCCCGCCTTCGTTCAGGGCGGTCAGACGAGCAATGATGTCCCGTTTCTTGGCCAAGTTCTCCACCTCCACCGAACGTTGCGATGAAGTGGCTTTTCCCTTCTGTTCGAAGAAATAGTCACAAGCAGCAATGAAGCGTTTCCACACCGCATCCGACTGTTTGTGAGGTACAGCTCCGATGGTCTTCCATTCCTTCTGCAATTTGGTCAGTTTGTCGGCTGTTTCCTTCCAGTCGGTACTATCTTTCAAGGCTTCGGCCTGCTCGCAGAGAGCTTTCTTCTTCTCCAAATTCTCGTTCATGCTGTCGCGGAACTGACGGAAGTATTCGGCCTTGCGGCTGAAGAAGACATCACATGCCTGACGGAAACGCTCGAAAATCTTCACGTTCATCTTCTGCGGAGCAAATCCGATGGTCTTCCATTTAGCTTGCAGGGTCAACACCTCTTTCGTCTTCTCCTCCCACTGGGCAAATCCGGTCAGTTGGTCAAGCTCCATGCCTTCCACAATCTCGCAGATGACGGTCTTCTGGTCAAGATTGTTCTGCTCGGCCTCCTTGATGGCTTCAAAATGACTCTGATGACGCTTGTTCACTTCGGTAGATGCGTTCTTGAAGCGCACCCACAACTCTTCGCGCAAGTCTTTGGCCACGGGGCCGGTCTCACGATACTCCTGATGCAGCTTCTGCAACTGGCGGAAGGCTGCCACCACGTCCTTCTCCTCGGCCAACTTCTCGGCCTCTTCGCACAAGCGGGTCTTTATCTCGAGGTTCTTCTTGAAGTCATATTCACGGAACTCATTGTTCAGTTTCAGCAGGTCATAGAATTTCTCCATGTAGAGCTGATAGCTCTTCCACAATTCGTTCACACGTCCGGCGGGCACGTTCTTTATCTCTTTCCACTCCTGTTGGATTTGCTTCACTTCGTTGTAAGCGTTGGAGTCTATAATGCCTTCGCTGATGGTCTTCAGTCGTTCAATGATGGCCAGTTTCTTCTGCAAGTTCTCTTCACGCTCGGCCTCCTGTTGCTCCAGCAGCGCGTTCCGTTTCTGCTTGATTACGCCCATAACCTCCTTATACTCGTCCTCTAAAGAGTCTCGTTCGGGGACAAAGGCTTCGGCTTCGTTTCCAGCCTCCACCCATGCGGCCAAAGCGGCTTCGTGGGCGGCACGATGCAATTTATAGAAATTCAGTTTCAGGAAGTCCAACTCCTGCTTGCCCGACACATCGCCCTCTTCGGCAATCTCCTTCAAACGGACAATCACCTCCTCACGCGTTTCGCGCATCACGTAGGCGGGTGCATCAACTTCGGATGCCACCGTTTCCTCGGCGTTCAAAACTTCTTCTGTCTCACTCGGCTGATTATCCGTTACAGTATCAGCCACCACTGTCTTGCTTTCTTCCAGCTTTCCTTCTTCCAAGGGCAAGCCGGCTTCGTTAGGCTCCATCATTGTCAATACATTTAATATATAGGTATAGGAATTAGGTCTTCAAAACCTTATGTGCGGACAAAGTAACATAATAAATGTTTAATTTCCACTTTTTTTTGCCATTTTTTTCACTCCAAGGGCGTTTTTTCTCTTTTATGGCCACATTTGGAGGAGTTGTAAGGCCTTTTTTCTCTGTTATTATGCCACACAAGACACACATCATTCAACACTCCCCGCAGCCTTCAACTCTGCCTCCACGCGGTTCGTCAAATCCACAAACTGCTCCACAGAGAGTTGTTCGGGCCGTTTGTTGAACAGTTCATCGGCCAACAGGGGGCTATCTTTCCCGAGGATGGGCTTGATGCTGTTGCGCAATGTCTTGCGTCGTTGGTTGAAGGTGGTCTTCACCACTTGCTTGAACAACTGTTCGTTGCATCCAAGCTCCTTCGTGTCGTTTCGTGTCATGCGGATGACGGCACTCTTCACCTTCGGCGGCGGATTGAACACATGCTCGTGGACGGTGAAGAGGTACTCCACCCTGTACCAAGCCTGCATCAGCACACTCAGGATGCCGTACGTCTTACTGCCCGGCGCAGCCGCCATGCGCTCGGCCACCTCTTTCTGAATCATGCCCGTACAACAGGGAATCAGCTCCTTGTACTCCAGCATCTTGAAGAATATCTGGCTCGATATATTGTAGGGATAGTTTCCCGTCAACACAAAAGGCTGTCCGTCGAACAGGCGGTCGAGGTGCATTTTCAGGAAGTCATCCTCGATGATATTTTCCTCCAACGAGGGAAAATGTTCTCTCAGGTAGGTCACCGATTCAAAGTCCAATTCCACCACCTTCAAAGGGCGGTTCTTGGGAATAAGGAACTGGGTGAGCACCCCCATACCCGGCCCTACCTCCAAGACGGGCAGGTCGGGACAAGCATCCACCGTATCGGCAATGTCCTGAGCTATTTTCAAGTCCTTCAGGAAGTGTTGTCCGAGGAACTTTTTAGGTTTTACAAGTCGCATATATCTCCTTCATTATCTTTTGTGAGGGCAAAGATACGCAATTTTAGTGAAGAGTGAAGAATGAAGAGTGAAGAATTTATCAGATGGTATCGAAGAACGTCGTCGAACTCACGAAAAGGTTCAATATTGCATTACTGCTATCAGCAATAAATAAAACAAAGAAGGATGCGCAATGACACATCCTTCTTTGTTTTTGCCCCAAATGCGTGGCAGAGGTTTACACTGGCGTGTGATGCTATGCTGGCGGGGACTCGGCACTACCCATACGCATCGTCTGTTCACGACTTACATTTCTGCGT
>CAZDAN010000123.1:0-6515 GCA_964503565.1 uncultured Bacteroides sp. | reverse complement strand
TCTTCATGCGTCGCCGAAGCTGGTCGTTGCCCTACGCCCTGTTTCTGCTGGTGTTTGTGGTCGTGCCGTTGCTGCTCATTGTGGCCTACGCCTTCACCGACGAGGAGGGAGCCTTCACCCTGGGCAACTTCCGCAAGTTCATGGTGCATCCCGAAGCCGTCAACACCTTCATCTACTCCATCGGCATAGCCATGATAACCACCATCCTCTGTCTCGTGTTGGGCTATCCTGCGGCCTACATCCTCAGTCAGAAGCAGTTCAACACCTCCAAGACGATGGTCGTGCTCTTCATCCTCCCCATGTGGGTGAACATCTTGATTCGCACACTTGCCACCGTGGCGTTGTTCGACTTCCTCCAGTTGCCCTTGGGCGAGGGAGCCTTGATATTCGGCATGGTCTATAACTTCCTGCCCTTCATGATTTACCCCATCTACAACACCTTGCAGAAGATGGACCAAAGCCTTGTCGAAGCCGCGCAGGACTTGGGAGCCAATCCCCTGAAGGTGTTCACCAAGGTGGTGCTTCCCCTCTCGATGCCCGGCATATTCAGTGGCATCCTCATGGTGTTCATGCCCACGGTATCGACGTTCGCCATTGCCGAGCTGCTCACGATGAACAACATCAAACTCTTCGGTACCACCGTGCAGGAGAACATCTATAACGGAATGTGGAACTATGGTGCGGCCCTCTCGCTCATCATGCTGTTGTTGATTGCCATCATGTCATTCTTCAGCAACGACGAGGACAATGCACAAAACGAAAGCGGAGGTGTGATATGATGAAAAACCTGTTAGCAAAGGGCTACCTGTGGTTCCTGTTGGCACTGCTCTATTCGCCCATCCTCATTATCATGATTTTCTCGTTCACCGAGGCCAAGGTCTTGGGCAACTGGACGGGCTTCTCGTTCAACCTCTACAGCTCGCTCTTCTCGGGCGGTATGCACCATTCGTTGACGAACGCCATCATCAACACCTTCGTCATCGCCCTCATTGCCGCCACCGTATCGACCATCCTCGGCAGCATTGCCGCCATCGGCATCCACAACCTGCGGAGCCGCCAGCGGGCCGCCATGAACTTTGTGAACAACATCCCCATCATGAACCCCGACATCATCACCGGTGTCTCCCTCTTCCTCCTCTTTGTCAGCTTTGGCATATCGCAAGGGTTCACCACCGTCGTGTTGGCCCACATCTCCTTCTGCACCCCCTACGTGGTGCTCAGCGTCATGCCCCGCTTGAAGAAGATGAACCCCAACATCTACGAAGCCGCGCTCGACCTCGGAGCCACCCCCTTCCAGGCGCTTCGCAAGGTCATCCTGCCCGAGATACTCCCCGGCATGATCAGTGGCTTCATCCTCGCCTTCACCCTGTCGATTGATGATTTTGCCGTCACCATCTTCACCATCGGCAACGAAGGCCTCGAGACCCTCTCCACCTACATCTATGCCGATGCCCGCAAGGGAGGACTCACCCCCGAGTTGCGTCCCCTTTCGACCATCATATTTGTCACCGTGCTCGTCCTCTTGATTGTCATCAACCGTCGGGCAGAGAAACAGAAGCAAGAATGAAACATCTCCTCCTTCCCCTCCTCCTTGCCCTCCTCACCTTAGGCAGTTGCGGACGCTCACAAGAAGAGCGCAGCAAGATATTGAAAGTCTATAACTGGGCCGACTACATCGACGAAGACGTCCTGGCCGAGTTTCCCGAATGGTACAAAGAGCAGACGGGCGAAGACATCGAAGTCATCTACCAGGTGTTCGACATCAACGAAGTCATGCTCACCAAGATTGAGCGCGGCCACGAGGATTTCGACGTCGTGTGCCCCTCGGAGTACATCATCGAGCGCATGATGAAGAAAGACATGCTCCTCCCCATCAACCGCGACTTCGGACAGACACCCGACTACATCCACAACCTCACCCCCTACATTCAGGACGAGCTGAACAAGATGATTACCGACGGACGCCTCGTCACCGACTACGCCGTGGCCTACATGTGGGGCACGGCCGGCAACCTCTACAACACCGCCCTCGTCACCCGGGAAGAGGCCCTCACGTGGAAAAGCCTGTGGGATCCCAAGTTCACGGGCAAAATCCTCATGAAGGACAGCTACCGCGATTGCTACGGCACCGCCATCATCTATGCCAACGCCGAGCGCTTGGGTAGGGGAGAAGTCACCGTCGAGCAACTGATGAACGACAACTCCGCCTCTGCCATCGCCACCGCCGAAGAGTACCTCAAGCGCATGAAGCCCAACATCGCCGGATGGGAAGCCGACTTCGGCAAAGAGATGATGACCAAGGGCAAAGCATGGCTCAACTTCACCTGGAGTGGCGATGCCGTGTGGGCCATCGAAGAGGCCGCCGAGGTAGGCGTCGAGCTCGACTACGTTGTCCCTGTCGAAGGCAGCAACGTGTGGTTCGACGGATGGGTCATCCCCAAATACTCGCGCAACGTGCGGGCCGCAAGCTACTTCATCAACTACCTCTGCCGTCCCGACATCGCCCTGCGCAATATGGATGCCATCGGCTACGTCTCCGCCGTGGCCACCGACGAGGTGCTCGAAGCCAAGATAGACACCACCCTCGACACCTGGTCCGACCTCAGCTACTTCTTCGGTCCCCATGCCGACAGTGTGCAGGTCGATCCCATCCAATACCCCTCGCGCGAGGTGATAGAGCGATGCGCCGTCATCCGCGACTTCAGCAACAAGGACGACCTCGAGAAGGTCCTCGAAATGTGGAGCCGCGTGAAGGGCGACAACCTCAATGCCGGCCTTGTCCTCTTCATCTTTGCCGTCATCGGCATCCTTTTCATCTCGTTGTTGGTCAACAAAATCAAGAAATACCGTCGCCAGCAACAGCGCCGCCGCTATCGTGGCAAGCGCCGTAGCAAGAGGAAGTGATGGTCGTTGGCTATGGTTATTTTGTCATAGTAGCGAAGCGAATCGCCATCAGCCATCGTGTGCATCCAGTGGGGAAAATGTGAAAAAACATCCCAAAAAGTGTGCGGAAAATGTGAAAAAGCATGGTTTCGCATGGCGGATAATGTGAAAAATGCTATCTTTGCGCCTGAAAACAAGCAGATTGTAGGATATGGACGGAATGTTGAGACGAAAAATAGATGCTTATTTGGTAGCATGGAAAAACAATCCTGACCGAAAACCCCTCATTGTAAAGGGGGCTCGTCAGATAGGGAAGACACGCTCTGTTGAGTGGTTTGCCCGGCAGAATTACAAACATGTCATCCAAATCAACTTTGTGGAGCAAAAGAAATATCGCGAGATATTTAACGAAGGCTTTGAGGTGGACTCCATCCTCAAGAACATCTCTTTGCTCAACCCCGAGCATGAATTCATACCCGGCGAAACCATTTTCTTTTTTGATGAATTGCAAGCATGTCCCAATTGTGCCACTTCGTTGAAGTTCTTCAAACTCGACGGGCGCTTTGATGTCATCTGCTCAGGTTCATTGATGGGAATCAACTACAGGGTAATCGAATCCAATAGCGTCGGTTACAAAGAAGACTATGAGATGCACTCCATGGATTTTGAGGAATTCCTTTGGGCAAAAGGGTACTCCGAAAAATTCATCGAAGAGCTTTATCAACACATGCTGGAAATCCGCCCCCTTGCAGATTTGCAAATGGATGTCCTGTTCGGCCTTTTCCGCGATTATGCAACCATTGGTGGAATGCCTGAGGTGGTGGCCACATACGTCAGGAATAAGAATTTCAGCGGGACACTGGGCATACAGAAACAGTTGCTCAAAGACTATGAAGAGGACATTACCAAATACGTCGAGGGGCTGGATAAAGCCAAGGTCAAAGCCGTATATAACCACATCTCAACCTTTTTGGCCAAAGAGAACAAGCGTTTTCAAATTACCAAAATCAGCAAGAACGCACGTAATAGAGACTACATCGGCTGTGTGGAATGGCTTGCCGATGCTGGCGTTGTGAACATCTGCTACTGTCTGAATCAGCCCGAACTCCCACTAAAGGGAAATTACGACCCTAAGCTCTACAAAATATATTATAAAGACATCGGACTCCTGATTGCATCACTCGATGAAGAAGCTCAGGAAGATTTGCGGGCCAACAAGAATTTGGGTACTTACAAGGGGGCCATCTATGAGAATATCGTTGGTGACATGCTTGTAAAGCAAGGCTATAATCTCTATTATTATAGCAACGACAAACCTTCTCTTGAAATGGACTTCTTTGTGCGCGATGCCGAATCCCTCATTCCGGTAGAAGTAAAGGCCAACGATGGTGCAACAGCCTCACTGAACAAACTGCTGAGTGATGATAAATATCCCGATGTGAAATACGGTATCAAGCTGGGATACAAAAACATCGGCTTCAATGGCAAATTCTACACCTTCCCCTACTTTCTGACATTCCTGCTCAAAAGGTTCATTGCAAAACGGTGATAAGGTACTTGTTGGGGTGTCTCTGTGAATCAGTCTGTGCAAAAAATACACAAACTCGAAATCGGATGTAGTTGTTGCAAAACTGTCCGTCGGAATTTCCGACGAGGTGCAGTGTAGGTTACAAATTGTAACCAACTGGAGCGGATGCAATAAATTTGTTTCAATTTATAATGTTCAGTTTAGTTAAAGTTTGTTTAAATATACAATGATGGTTGACGTTTTTGAAAAATAAATCATACTTTTGTCAACCAATTAACCATTATATTTGATAAGAATGAAAAATTTATTGTCCAATCGGTTAAAGAAGGCCCGATTGATGCGTGGCTTTTCCATGGAGGATTTGGTTCGTTCCATGCAGGGATTGGTAAGTAAACAAGCAATTTCCAAATACGAGAATGGGCAAATGATGCCCAGTAGTCTGGTATTGGATGCTATAGCCAAATCACTGAAGTTGCCTATCGATTATTTCTTTCGTCAGGGGATACAGATTGAACAGATCAATTTCCGGCGCAACGGAGAACACATACCTGTGCGTGCAGAAAGGCAAATGATACTCGTCGCACAGGACAAAATGGAGAGATATCTTCATCTTGAAGACCTTTTGGCCAAGGATTTCGTGTTCAAGAATCCGTTGAAGAATCGGAAAATCTCCACGATGGACGATGTGGAAGTTGCAGCCCAACAATTGCGAGTGAAATGGGGAGCAGGCAATTATCCCATACTTTCCGTATATGAAATGATGGAAAGTGTGGGTGTCAAGATTATCGAGTTCGAGGCCGGAGCCGATTGCCCATTAGGTTTCTCCACTTTTGTCAATAAGACCATCCCATTGATTGTGGTCAACTTATCCAATAACCACACCTCCGAGCGGAAACGTTTTACGGCTCTTCACGAATTGGCTCACTTGTTGCTGAATTTCGATAAGTCAGTTGCTGACAAAGAGCGTGAGCGCCTTTGCCACCGTTTTGCAGGCGCTTTCCTCTGTCCTGCACCCGTTTTTCAAGAAGAGTTGGGATATCATCGTACTGCATTCACTCTTGGCGAACTTGTCAGTCTCCGTTGTCGATACGGCATTTCCATCGCGGCCATAGTCCATCGTGCAAAAGATTTGGATGTAATCACTGATGCCTACTACAATCATATCTACGACGCTCACATTCATGCTAATCCCATGGAGGACGGGTGGGGGAGTTATCCCATTATGGAGCGTACCGACCGTTATACACGTTTGCTCCAACGCGCTTTGGCCGAGCAAGTGATAACCATTGCCAAAATGCAAGAGTTGGACGATGGAGAAGTGAATGATTCAGATTCAAATGAAATGAAGGTTTTATAAATATAAGGTATAGCGTACAATTATAGATTCATTGGTTATGACAAAGAAAGAATCCATTAAGATATTTGAAGAGAAGAAAGTCCGCACCGTGTGGGACGATGATCAGGAGAAATGGTATTTCTCAATTTCTGATGTTGTAGAGGTTCTCACTGGCAGTAGTGATCCAAAGCAATATATAAAGAAGATGAAAAGCAGAGATCCAGAACTTAAATCCAACTGGGGTACAATTTGTACCCTGGTTCAAATGACCAGTGAAGATGGGAAACGACATAAAGAAATGGCGGCTGACACAGAAGGTGTTTTCCGCATCATCCAGTCCATTCCTTCACCTAAGGCAGAACCATTCAAACGGTGGATGGCACAGGTGGCCGCCGAACGTCTTGACCAAATGCAAGACCCTGAACTCAGCATTCATCAGGCTATGGCAGATTATAAACGTCTCGGGTACTCCGACAATTGGATTAACCAACGTCTGAAGAGTATCGAGATACGCAAGGACCTGACCGACCAATGGAAACTACATAATGTGGAAGAGGGAGTGCAGTATGCCACCCTTACCGACATCATCTACCAGACGTGGGCGGGTAAGACCGCCAAGGAATACAAGCGGTTTAAGGGATTGAAGAAAGAAAACCTCCGAGACAACATGACCAACGAAGAGCTTGTCCTCAATATGTTGGCTGAACTTTCTGCTACCAGCATCACCCGTGCCAAAGACCCTCAAAACCTGGAAGAAAACATGCAATG
>CAZDAN010000122.1:0-6521 GCA_964503565.1 uncultured Bacteroides sp. | reverse complement strand
ATGGTACAGGCATGATGCTCGTTCCTCGTGCACTGAAGCAATGGGGATTCGAGAATGTGCACTGTGTGCCCGAACAGATGGTGAAGAGTGGAGATTTCCCCACCGTCATTTCGCCCAATCCTGAGAATGCCGAAGCCCTTTCCATGGCTATCGACTTGGCCAAAAAGATTGATGCCGACATCGTAATGGCCACCGACCCCGATGCCGACCGTGTGGGCATGGCTTGCAAGAACGATAAAGGCGAGTGGGTGTTGGTGAACGGTAACCAGACTGCACTCATCTTCCTTTATTATATTATAAAGAACCGCAAGGCCATGGGCAAGATGAAGGATACAGACTTCATCGTGAAGACCATCGTGACCACCGAACTCATCAAGGCTGTGGCCGATAAGAACAACATCGAGATGCGCGACTGCTATACGGGCTTCAAGTGGATTGCACGCGAAATCCGCCTGAGCGAAGGCAAGCAGCAGTATATCGGTGGTGGTGAAGAGAGCTACGGATTCCTGGCCGAAGACTTCGTGCGCGACAAGGATGCCGTCAGCGCTTGTACCCTGTTGGCTGAAATATGCGCTTGGGCAAAAGACCAAGGCAAGACACTCTACGACGTGCTTATGGACATCTATGTCGAATATGGTTTCTCCAAGGAATGTGCCATCAGTGTGACCAAACCCGGAAAGAGCGGTGCTGAAGAAATAAAGGCTATGATGGAAAACTTCCGTGCCAATCCGCCGCAGGAGCTGGGTGGCTCGAAGGTTGTGTTGGCCAAGGACTTCAAGACACTGAAAGCTACCGATGGGGAAGGCAATGTGACAGATTTGAATATGCCTGAAACAAGCAACGTGCTCCAATACTTCACCGAAGACGGAAGCAAAGTAAGTGTGCGTCCCTCGGGTACCGAACCTAAAATCAAGTTCTACATTGAGGCAAAGGGTGAAATGGGATGTGCCAAGTGCTATGCCAGCGCCAATGCCGCAGCCGAAACCAAGGTAGAAGGAATCAAGAAGTCGTTAGGAATCTGAGCACAGTATTAGAGACTTACTGAATATATTTTTTCCAAAATACGATAAGTAAAAGAGCTGGTGCGCAAGCATCTGCTCTTTTTCTTTTCTCCTTTTCTCATATCTTTCTCCTTTTGTTTGTCTATTGTTTGTCTATTTCGGGAAAAAATTGTTTCTTTGCATCATCTTAAGATAAAGGTATATACTAAAATACTGTTATTATGAAAGGAATCGTATTGGCCGGTGGTAGTGGCACACGTCTTTATCCTATCACCAAGGGGGTGAGCAAGCAGCTTATTCCAATTTATGACAAACCGATGATTTACTATCCAATCTCGGTACTGATGCTGGCCGGCATCAGAGAAATTCTCATAATCTCTACTCCGCACGACTTGCCGGGTTTCAAGCGTCTGTTGGGCGATGGAAGCGACTATGGCGTGCGCTTCGAGTACGCCGAACAACCCAGTCCCGACGGTCTTGCACAAGCCTTCATCATCGGTGAAGAGTTTATCGGCAACGACTCGGCTTGTCTTGTCCTTGGCGACAACATCTTCCACGGACGCGGTTTCACAGGTATGCTCCGCGAAGCCGTTCGCATGGCTGAGGAAGAACAGAAAGCCACCGTCTTCGGTTATTGGGTAAGCGATCCCGAACGTTATGGTGTGGCCGAGTTTGATAAGGCCGGCAATTGCCTGAGTATCGAGGAAAAGCCTGCTAATCCCAAAAGCAACTACGCTGTGGTAGGTCTCTACTTCTATCCCAATAAGGTGGTAGAAGTTGCCAAGAACATCAAACCTTCGTCCCGTGGTGAGTTGGAAATCACCACAGTGAACCAGCGTTTCCTCGACGATGGCGAATTGAAGGTACAGACACTTGGTCGTGGATTTGCCTGGCTCGATACCGGCACTCACGATTCACTCAGTGAGGCTTCTACTTTCATCGAAGTCATCGAGAAGCGTCAAGGCCTGAAAATTGCCTGCCTCGAAGGCATTGCCTACCGCCAAGGATGGATTGACGAAGCCAAGATGCGCGAGGTAGCTCAGCCTATGTTGAAGAATCAGTATGGACAGTATCTGTTGAAAGTAATTGACGAATTAAAAAGATGAATGTAATCAAAACCGCTATTGAAGGCGTAGTCATCATAGAACCGCGCATCTTTACGGATGCACGCGGATATTTCTTCGAATCATTCAGTCAGCGCCTGTTCGATGAAAAGGTGCGCACAATTCGGTTTGTGCAGGACAACGAGAGCAAATCAAGCTATGGTGTACTCCGTGGCCTTCACTTCCAGAAACCACCCTACGCACAGAGCAAACTGGTGCGTTGCGTGAAGGGAGCTGTGCTCGACGTGGCTGTTGACATCCGCAAGGGTTCGCCCACCTACGGCCAGTGGGTCAGTTGCGAACTCACCGAGGACAATCATCGCCAGTTTTTTGTGCCACGTGGCTTTGCCCATGGTTTCAGCGTGCTCAGCGATGAAGTTATCTTCCAATATAAGTGCGACAACTTCTATGCCCCTGAGGCCGAAGGTGCCATTGCATGGGATGACCCCACGCTCGCCATTGATTGGCGCATCCCAGCCGACAAGGTTATCCTCAGCGAAAAAGATACGCATCATCCTCAGTTGAAGGATTTCGATTCACCTTTTGAGATAAGTATGGAATTGTATTAACATAATGAGGAGATAAAGGAGTTATCAGCCCTATCGGGCTTAGGAGTTAAAGCCAAATGTGATGCCTATATGTTTTTCAAAACTATCGGCTCTAACTCCTAACGAGCGAAGCGAAGTCTAACTCCTTTAACTCCCCTAACTCCATAAATATATAACAATGAAAAATATCATCATCACCGGCGGAGCCGGATTCATCGGTAGCCACGTGGTTCGCCTCTTTGTGAACAAGTATCCCGACTACCACATCATCAACCTCGATAAACTTACTTATGCCGGCAATCTGGCAAACCTGAAAGACATCGAGGACAAGCCGAATTACACCTTTGTGAAGGGCGACATCTGTGACTTCGACCTCATGCTCAAGCTGATGCAGCAGTATCAGGTCGATGGTATCATCCACTTGGCCGCCGAAAGCCATGTTGACCGCTCAATCAAAGATCCCTTTACATTTGCCCGCACCAACGTGATGGGTACACTTGCTCTTCTGCAAGCTGCCAAGATTTATTGGGAATCACTTCCCGAGAAGTACGAAGGCAAGCGCTTCTACCACATCTCGACCGACGAAGTGTATGGTGCCCTGGAGCTGACCCATCCCGAGGGTATCGAACCTCCCTTCACCACCACCGCCTCTTCCGGCGAACATCATTTGGCATACGGCAAGGACTTCTTCTACGAACACACCAAGTACAATCCCCATTCCCCCTATAGTGCATCGAAGGCCGGCAGTGACCATTTTGTACGTGCCTACCACGACACCTACGGCATGCCGACCATCGTCACCAACTGCTCCAACAACTACGGCCCCTATCAGTTCCCCGAGAAACTGATTCCCCTCTTCATCAACAACATCCGCCAGCGCAAGCCGTTGCCCGTTTATGGTAAGGGAGAGAACGTGCGCGACTGGCTCTACGTAGTTGACCATGCCCGTGCCATCGACGTCATCTTCCATCAGGGACAGATAGCCGAGACCTACAACATCGGCGGATTCAACGAGTGGAAGAATATCGACATCATCCACGTCATCATCAAGACGGTTGACCGCCTGTTGGGTAACCCCGAAGGTCATTCACTCGAGCTCATCACCTACGTCACCGACCGCCTTGGCCACGATATGCGCTACGCCATCGACTCTACCAAACTTCAGAAAGAACTCGGATGGGAACCAAGCCTTCAGTTCGAGGAGGGCATCGAGAAGACCGTCCGTTGGTATCTCGACAATCAGGAGTGGATGGACAACGTCACCAGCGGCGATTATCAGAAGTACTACGAAAGCATGTATAAAGACCGCTGATTCTTTTTTCCTTGCC
Source organism: uncultured Bacteroides sp. (assembly GCA_964503565.1). Lineage (GTDB taxonomy): Bacteria > Bacteroidota > Bacteroidia > Bacteroidales > Bacteroidaceae > Phocaeicola_A. Next base: position 2,541 of record CAZDAN010000122.1, on the reverse strand, counting down.
TTTGCAAAAAAATAATCATCCCCATTATCTGAAGTGTTTGCCGACAGATAATGGGGATGATTCTTATAACTTACTCGTTGCCATTGGGTGGGGTGGGAGTGGAGTCTCCTTTTCCACGGCGATGGCGGTTGCGTCCTCCGCGATGGGTGCGCTTTTTCTTTTTGGGTGTGGCTTCGGTCGGAGCTGCACCTTCACTTTGCTGAGTGGGAGATGCCGACGTTGCAGGATTTTCTTTAACGGGTTTGTCGTTGACAGGCTTCTCTTTGGCCGGTTTGTCCGACGGTTTTCCTTTGCCACGTCCGCGTGAGTGTCCCTTCTTGTCGCTTCCACGTCCGCGTCCACTTGATTTCCCGCCTCGCCCACGGCCTCCGCGTGCACCGTCACTTTTGCGTCCCGGCTTGTATTCGGGAGCTTCGCCCAAGGCTTCGGGCATAGGAAGTTTCTCCACCTCCTTCTCTATGAACTCTTCGATGGTGTGGAACCGTGTCTGGTCCTTGGGACCTACGAAAGTGATGGCGCGTCCTTCGTTTCCGGCACGGGCGGTGCGGCCGATGCGGTGTACATAGTCCTCACAATCGTGGGGCACGTCGAAGTTGATGACGAGGCTGATGTCATCGATGTCGATGCCGCGCGACACGATGTCGGTGGCAACAAGAATGTCCACGCGGTCGTTCTTGAACTCGTGCATCACGGCATCGCGCTGTGCCTGGTCCAGGTCGCTATGCATCTCGCCCACGTTGAGCTTCATGCGCTGGAGGGCCTTGGTCACCTCCTTCACCTTCAATTTGGAGGAGGCGAAGATGATGACGCGCTTGGCAGGCTCGTCCTTGAAGAGGTGTTGGATGATGCCGAGTTTCTGTGGTTCGGTGCAGATGTAGGCACCCTGCTGAATCTTCTCGGCCGGTTTGCTCACGGCGAGTTTCACCTCCACGGGATTCTTCAGTATGGTGCGTGCCAACTGACGTATCTTCTCGGGCATGGTGGCGCTGAACATGATGGTCTGCCGCGTATCGGGGAGCAGCTTGGCTATCTGCATGATGTCGTCGCTGAATCCCATGTCGAGCATGCGGTCGGCCTCGTCGAGGATGAAGAAGCTGACGCGTGAGAGGTCGACATATCCCATGTTGATGTGGGCAAGAAGGCGGCCGGGAGTGGCAATGACCACGTCGGCACCGAGGGTGAGCCCCTTCTGTTCCTGAGCAAAGCGGATGCCGTCGTTACCACCATAAACGGCCACACTGCTACTGCTGGTAAAATAGCTGAAGGCCTCCATCTGCTGATCGATCTGCTGGGCCAGTTCGCGAGTGGGCGACATGATGATGCAGTTGATGGCATCGGAGGGGTAGCCACCCTTGCTCAGTTGGTTGAGCACGGGCAGCAGGAAAGCGGCCGTCTTGCCGGTACCCGTCTGTGCCACGCCGATAAGGTCGTGCCCTTCGAGAATGGGAGGGATAGTGTGCTCCTGCACAGGGGTGCACTCTTCAAAGTTCATCGCGTCAAGTGCGTCGAGTATGCAATCTTCTAAGTCAAGTTCGTCGAAATACATTTTCTAAATTACAAATTTTGAATTATGAATTATGCGAATGGGTCACTTTATTTCATCATAAAGTATTCCCTTCAAAAATGAAAGTGCAAATTTAGTGAATAAACCAATAAAAAAGGGTGTGTTTGGGCAAAAAATACCCGAAAATATGTTTTATAACATAAAAATTGCCCGTTTTTTATGGTCGAATGGATAGAAAGCCGTACCTTTGCACCCGATTTCGGACGGATGGAATCTGCCCGGAAGGTGATGTAAACGAATCCGGCCACCCGGTGGGGAGGCAAAAAAAGAGAAAGGATTCAAGTATGAACCAAAACCGTGTTACATGAGAAATGTAAAGTGGATGTTTGTTGTCCTATTCGTCCTTCTGGTCTCCTTTGTGGACAAGGACAACATGTTCAGCGGGCATGATGTAGGGGACAAGGCTCCCCGTTTCACCCTGTCCGCACCCACCGAGGGAGGGCAGCCCCTCAGCCTTCAGAGTTTGGAAGGCAACTATGTGCTGCTAAGTTTCTGGGCAAGCTACGATGCAGCCTCGCGCATTCAGAACGTGCAATTGAGCAGAGTCGCAGCACAGATGCCCGGACGGGTGAAGATGGTGTCGGTGTCGTTCGACAAATATCGTTCGGTCTTCGACGAAACCATCAAGAGGGACGGAATAGACCCCGCAACCAGTTTCGTAGAAGCGGCGGGAGAAAAGTCACCCATTTTCAAGCAATACCGCCTGAAACGTGGTTTCCGTAACTACCTGCTCAATCCTGAGGGCGTCATCATCGCCAAGGATGTGCAAGCCGACGAGCTTGCCGGATATATAGAAAAAGAGGCTGAGAGTTGATTCCAACTTTCAGCCTCTTTTCTTATTTTGTAAACATCTCATCATTCGCAATGTAAGGAAACAGAAAAAACTCTCCCCCTTCACCGACATCATCCCAAGGCTAAACCGACCTTAGCCTTGGGATGATGTTTTCTTATCTATCAACTGAGCACCAATCATTTAC
>CAZDAN010000121.1:0-6539 GCA_964503565.1 uncultured Bacteroides sp. | reverse complement strand
CAGCGTGAGCTTATCATTGGCGACCGTCAGACGGGAAAGACCTCCATTGCCATCGACACCATCATCAACCAGCGGACCAACTATGAGAAGGGCGAACCCGTCTATTGTATCTATGTGGCCATCGGACAGAAGGGCTCCACCATTGCCAACATTGTCGACACCCTGCGCGAACGTGGTGCACTCGATTATACCATTGTTGTAGCCGCTACAGCTGCTGACCCCGCTGCCATGCAATACTATGCTCCCTTTGCCGGGGCCGCCATTGGCGAATACTTCCGCGACACTGGCCGACACGCCTTGGTGGTGTACGACGATTTGTCGAAACAGGCCGTAGCCTATCGCGAGGTTTCCCTCATCCTGCGTCGTCCCTCGGGACGCGAAGCCTATCCCGGCGACATCTTCTACCTCCATTCGCGCCTGCTCGAGCGTGCGGCCAAGGTCATCAAGCAACAGGAGGTGGCCGAGCGCATGAACGACCTGCCCGAAAGCCTCCGTGGCATTGTCAAGGGTGGAGGTTCGCTCACCGCCTTGCCTATCATCGAGACACAGGCAGGCGACGTCTCGGCCTACATCCCTACCAATGTCATCTCCATCACCGACGGGCAGATATTCCTCGAAACTTCGCTCTTCAACCAAGGTTTCCGTCCGGCCATCAACGTCGGCATCTCTGTGTCGCGTGTGGGTGGTAGTGCTCAGATAAAGTCAATGAAAAAAGTAGCCGGTACGCTTAAGATAGACCAGGCGCAATACCGCGAACTGGAGGCTTTCTCCAAGTTCAGTAGCGACATGGATCCCGTCACTGCCCAAACCATTGACCGTGGTCGGAAGAACAACCAACTCCTTATTCAACCACAGTATTCCCCCATGCCTGTGGGTGAACAGGTGGCCATCCTCTATTGTGGCACGCGTGGCCTTATGGCCGGCATTGATGTGGAGCAGGTACGTCAGTTTCAGACTCTTTTCCTCGAGGAACTCCGTGCAGCCCATCAAACCGATGTACTTGATGTATTGGCCGATGGTAACCTCACGGAGGATGTCACCGCCATTATCGAGCAAGTGGCCCGTCGGATAGTAGAGGGAGTGGGAGGAAAGTAGTGTGAGTCAGTGAAACTATAAACGATAAACTATAGCCAATGGCTATCCGCTTTTGCTACGATGATAGCCAACAGCCATAGCCTAAATCATAAATTCATAATTAAACCGTGGCTTCCCTCAAAGAAATAAAGACCCGCATCGGTTCCGTCAAGAACACGCTGAAGATTACCTCCTCCATGAAGTTGGTGGCTTCGGCCAAACTCCATCGTGCCCAAACGGCTATCGAAGGAATGCTCCCCTATAGTCAACGGTTGGAGCTGATGCTGAAGAATGTGACAAATGAACTCCAAGGCTCCATCCCTGACTTTCCCCTAAGGGGGGAGGGAATGAATCGTAATGCCAATAACTCCTCAAAAAGGATTGCCCTCGTTTGTGTCAGCAGCAGTACCAGTCTTTGCGGTGGGTTCAATAACAACCTTATCCGCTTCGCCCGACAGGTCATCGAGGAATACGGAGGGCAGGGGAGCAACCGTCTTCTTCTCATCCCCATTGGACGCAAGGTGGCACAAGCCCTTGAGAAAACCGAAGGTGTACAAGTGAACAACGACTTTGTCACCATTGGCGAAAAGCCTGCTTATGCCGAGGCTTCTGCCCTTTCTGCTTACCTTACTGAGTTATTTCAAACAGGGCAGATTGATGGTGTGGAGTTGCTCTACACCCATTACAAAAACATGGCCGTGCAACAGCTTACCCGCCAACAATTCCTGCCTGTAGAGAGCCATCAGGATGCCCCCCATGAGGAAAGCCTTCCAGATAATAGTCAACACATTTCAAACACTTTCCCTCACAGGGAGGGGTGGGGGGAGACTTCATTTATTCTCGAGCCTTCTGCCTCCCAGCTTTGGGCAGACTTGTTGCCTCAGGCTCTTGCTGTTCGTCTCTACTCCATGTTGCTCGACTCCTCGGCTGCCGAACATGCCGCCCGCACCTTTGCCATGCAACAAGCTACCGACAATGGCGAAGCCCTCCTCCACGAACTCAACCTCCAGTACAACAAGGTGCGTCAACAAGCCATCACCAACGAATTGCTCGACATCGTAGGTGGTTCAATGAGGTAAACTTCTCTTATTTCCTTGTTACCTTACCACCTTATAGCTCTTGTTTCTGCCGTAAATGTCGGTGGTTACCATGAGATAGAGACCCGAAGGGAGGTCATTCAGGTTAAGGGTGGCATAGGTGTCACTGTGGATGCAATCTCCCTGCTTTACCAATGTTCCGTCCATCGTGTAGATGCTGAATGAATGTAAAGCCGCTTCCTTGTCCGTACCGGTGTGTGCAATGCCGGTAGCGACCGCTTTGGCACTTACACCAATGCCGATGCGACGTGTGTAAGAGTCCCCTTCGCTATCGGTGACGGTTACGCTCAATTGGCTTGCCACCTTGTCGGCCGTAGGCTTCACGGTCAATATATTCCCCTTTATATCCGCTTGCAGATGTCCGTCGGTATGGGTTACACTATAGACGGGTGCCTTGGTGTAGCCCTTGAACAGGGTGGACACGTTCAGCACGAGTGTCGTGTCGGCCTCCACTAAGTGGTGAGGGATGGCCATAAAGTCGAGATACTCTTCCAGCATCGTATATCCGTTGCCATCGGCATCGGCATTCGAGTCGCTGAAGTCACCTGCGGGCGATTGGGCGTTGGTGCTGTGAATCTCTTCCCACCAGTCGGGAAGTCCGTCGAGGTCGGTGTCGAAGTCTTCGGCGTGTGCCTCTTCGGGATAGGCTTCATATCCGCCAGCGTCCGATTCGTGGTCGATTTGTCCTTTGATGCGACTCTTGCTTCCCGTGTAGGTGTAGCTGCGGTTCAATGTTTCCTTCACGATGCGCTGGTCGGTGTTATCTGCCACGGGCAGGTTGGCACCGATGTCGCTCAGTACTGACTTGTAAGCCTCTTGTGCCGTTTCGATGGTGGCGTGCGAGGGGAAGAAGGGCTCCTCCACCCACGGTTCCCAATTGAGCGAACCGCGTCCGTCGTGTATCTTCAGCACGTAGGTGTCGCCATACTTGTCGGTGGTGAGCGAACCGTTCGTGTTTTCGCGCACATTGCCCTTCACGTAGATGCTCTGTGTACCCTTCAGGTTGCCTTCAATGTCCAGCGTGCAGAGGGTTTTCAGCGTAGTACCAGGTCCCATCTTGTAGTAGTTGCCCACGAAGTTCACCTCGTGTGCACCTCCGTCGGTTGTGCGGGTAGCCCAGTTATAGACCACGTTGTTGAAGATGTCCAGTCGTCCGGCGTAGGCTCCGCTTGCGTCGGCTCCGCCACCCATGCTCCAGTTTCGTCCGGCGCAGTTGGCCAACAGGTTGTGGTGAAACGAACCGATGTCGCCTCCGATGGTGGCTGCATATCCGTGATTGGTGCCGGCGGGATAGTTCTTGTGTCCGGCAATGCCCAGTGCTTCGGAGATGATGGAGCGCTGGAAGGTGATGTTCTTCGAGTTGCGCGAACTGAAGGTTTCGTCCGTGCCCCAACTTGCCGTTACGTGGTCAACAATCGTGTGGTTGGCACCGGCCACGCCCATGGCGTTTCCCGTTTCTCCCGCACCTCGACGTGCGCGGATAAAGCGACATATGTTGTCCGAACCTATCGACAGGTCGCTATGCATCAGGCAGATTCCCTTTCCGGGAGCCGATTGTCCGGCAATGGTCACTTCATCGTCGATGAAGGCAGGATTGAAGTTCATGTCTATCACACCGCTCACGCTGAACAGGATGGTTCTCGGTCCCGAGCCGTTGGTCAGTGCCCAGCGGAGCGAGCCTTCGCCCGAGTCCTTCAGGTTGGTCACATACACCACCTTTCCGCCACGTCCGCCCTTGGCAAAGCGTCCGTAGCCCTCGGCACCGGGGAAAGCCAAGTGTGCCGGACGGAAGCTCCACACTTCGCCCTTTGTGACTTTGCCCTCGGCATTTACCGCATCCACGCGCCAATAGCGGGTGGTGTAGTAGTCGGTCGTCAGCACCGTGTGGCAGGTGTCGGTCAGCGCCTTGGCTGAGGCTTCGCTCTCTGTCATTTCCTTCACCTTGTCGGCGTCCGTACCTACATAGATATTATAGGAAACGGCTTTTCCGCTGGCCGGAGCCTTCCACGCGAGCGTCACTTTGCCCTCGGCATTGTCGGCATGAAGGTCTTCGTTGGCAGGCAGGGGGTCGGTGGTCTGGTCGTTCACGTCCACCACCTCTTCGTCGGGTGTATAGGTGGTGTGGTCAAAGGTGGGCGACGTCTCCGTCTGTGTCCATCGGCAAGCCCCCGGCAGGGCCTCGGCGTTGGTGTTCAGGGTAGTTGTGAAGTCGGCCGTGGCAAAGTCCGCCTCGGCCATGCCCTTCACCTCCTCCTCCTTGCCATAGTTGGTGATGATGGCGCTGGCCGACTCCTGTGTCAGGTAGTAGCAGTTGCGCACGGTGGCAGCAGCATTCACTCGTCCGGCCACCATTCCCACGCTTCCCTTCGTGGCCGAAAGGGCAGAGAGGGAGTAGCAATTCTCCACCACCGTAGGGTTCTCGCCTGTCGAGCCATCGCTCTCCTTGCCTATGATGCCCACGATGCCGCCCAAGTAGCTCTTGGCATTGATGTTGCTCTTGGCGTAGCAGTTCAGGATGCGCGAGGCGCCCGTCACCTGTCCGGCAATGCCCGCACCGTACCATTCCCACGACTTCACCTGTCCCTCGAACGAACAGTTCTCGATGGTGGTGTTCACTCCGAACGACACGATGCCCGCGCAATACTTTCCGCCATAGATGTAAGCGTCGCGGATGTTCACGTTCTTCACCACCGCATTCTCGGCCGCACGGAACAGGGCGTCGTTGGCTTCGTAGATGGCCTGATACATACCGCTGATGGTGTGTCCCTGTCCGTCGAACACGCCCATGAAGGGCACGTAGCTGTCATAGTTGGCAAACGTGCCGATGGGGGTTAGCAGGGTGCCCGCCTTCTGTCCTTCGAGGCTTGAAGCCGAGTTGCTCAGCAGGTTTTCGTTAATCACAATGTCCTCCGTCAGCACAAAGTACTTTCCGCGGCTCCAGTTGTTGCCTGCGTTCACGTCCTGCGCCAGTTTGGCCAGTTCGCCAGCCGTAGAGATTTGGTAGGGATTCTCCTTCGTTCCGTCGCCACCGGCGTATGCCGATGCGGGTGTGACGTATGTCTGTGCTGCCATGGTGCAGCAAATCAATCCTAAGGATAAGAGTGAAATCAGTTTTTTCATGTTTTTATCTTCGTTATTTCTGTTCATTTTTCAATGTAGTGGCAAAGATACACATTTTCTCCCATAGTGTCTTCATCGTAGAGCGATTTTCTTCATAAGCAAAATATAGAAAAGCCAGTGGCGAAAGTTGGGTAAAATAAAAATAGGGGTGCACTATAGGGTGAAAACATTCAAATTCCCCATTTAGATGGCAAAATATCATTCGTAAACTTGTGTATATCAAACAGAAGATGTACTTTTGTGCAGATTTGGAATCAGACTCCAAATCCGCACGTTTTTATAATATGAACAAGATATCTCTCCGATTTTATAACGACCACGAGGTGCGTGCCATTTGGAATGACGAACAGAACAAATGGTGGTTCTCCATCGTGGACATTGTGGCGGCTATTACGGAGAGCCCCAACCCGAGGAAGTATTGGAGTGTACAGAAAACCAGACTGAAGCAGGCGGGTAATGAGTTGACTACGCGTTGTAGTCAACTGAAAATGGTGTCGGCCGACGGCAAGCGTTATGCCACCGACTGCTTTGCGCAAGAGGACATTGCTGAGGTGGTGAAGACTCTTCCGAGCAAGCGTGCCACCCACTTCCTTGATTGGTTGACATACTCCGAAAACTCCATCGACGGACGGAGCAAGAAGAAGGCTTATACATTCATGCAGAGCAACTTGGTGGGTACGGAAGATGTGGGGACGGTGAAGAGCCTTCAACAAATCCATGCCTATCTCTTCGGAGGTCTTTACGATTTTGCCGGACAGATACGCACCAAGACGATATGGAAAGACGGCACCCTGTTTTGCCGAGCTGAATATCTGTTGGAGAATTTGAGAATGATAGAACGAATGCCCGAGGAAACTTTTGACCAAATAGTTGACAAATACGTGGAGATGAACGTGGCTCACCCCTTTATGGAGGGCAACGGACGCTCTACGCGCATCTGGCTCGACCTGATTTTCAAAAAGCGGTTGAAACTCTGTGTAGATTGGAGCCGCATTGACAAAAAAGAGTATCTCGAAGCCATGCGCAGAAGCACGACGGACAACCTGCCTATCAAACGATTGCTCAAAGGTGCTATGACCGACCTCATCGACGACCGCGAAATCTTCATGAAGGGCATCGACTATTCTTATTACTACGAAGAAACTGACAAGGAGTAGGGGGTAAGGTGTAGGGTTAAGGGACTAAGATCTATAGCCTAAAGTTAAAAAAGCGAGGGTATGTCATAACTGACTAAAATGAAATGAGTGC
>CAZDAN010000120.1:4208-6571 GCA_964503565.1 uncultured Bacteroides sp. | reverse complement strand
CACCGTCAGTGCGAGAGCGGTGGCCAATAGAATCTTTTTCATGTTTTTTTTAATTTGGTTTATAAAGAAAATGTAAGTCTCATCAGTGCCGTGCGACCACAAAGGCCGTAGTCGTAGCTGTAGGTGTTGATACCGTCGAAGAGGGTGTAGGAGTACGACCGTTGGTTCAGCAGGTTGTCCAACTCCAGACGGAGTACCGCCCGCTTGAACTTGTATTGCGCCGAGGCGTTGAAAAGCGACATGTGCTTGTAGCGGTCGGTTGTGAGCTGGCGGCGCACATAGTCGTAACTGGCCGAGAGGTCGAGTTGAGGGATGGGAAAGAGGTGTATGCTGCCGTTGTGGCTGAGCGAAGTGGTCGTGTTGCGGGTGTCGCCATACGACGAACGTGACCAACCGTAGTTGATGTGATAGCCCACCTCCAACCATTGGATGGGTGTGACGGAGAGGTTTCCCCGCACGCTGTAGCTTTGGTTGTCGGTGGCGATGACTTCGCTCCCTACCGCCTGTTCGCTATCGCTGAACGAGTAATTTCCTTGAATGCCGAATTTGGCAAAGAGGGCGGGGATGCTCTTTGTGCTGGAGAGGTTGAACGAGGTACGGCGCGTGTAGGTGTCGCGCAGAAGCGATTGTGTGTTGACATCTACTCCGTCGATGGATTGTGAGTAGAGGGTGTTTCGCTTACCCTTGCTGTAGTTGGCACCGATGTCGAACGTGAAGTAACTGAGCGGCACTTGCCACTTCCAACCGATGGAGGAACTCCAGTTACGCGACTCGCCGATGATGCCCGATGCCACCCGCGTAGTGCGGTAGTCGGTCTGCATGGGAGCCGTCAGCAGGTCCAGCATGTCGCCTGTGCCGTGGCTGATGTTCGTTGAGGCCGACAACTTGCTGTTGGCCGAGAAGGTGTAGCTGAGGTTGAGGCGCGGATTGAGGTAGAACTTGCTCAGTGTGGTGGCTCCGTAGTCCAGCATACGCAACGACACGGGTACACCCATGCCGGCATAGAAACGGCGGTCGCTGCTCCGCCATTCAAAACCCGGATTGAACGAGGGGATGAGTGTCCACCCGTCCAGTCGGTTGCGCTCATCGTCGGGCGTACGCACTGTCTCTACGAAATGGTAGTCGGCCTGTAGGCTGACGGGCAGGTTCAGTGTGAACTTCTTGCCCAGGCGGATGTCGAACGAGGTGCTGTGGTGTGTTGTGAGCGAGGTGGATTGTGCCGTCTGTCCATAGTTCACTCCTTGGTTGCCGAACGACAGGCGCAGGGTGGGCGTACGCTGGAAGTTGATGTTTGAATTGAGCGAATAGCGGTGCTTGCCCCACATGCGTGATAGGCGGAGAGCGTTGTCGGCCTCTATGGAGGTGGCCCGCTGGCGTTGGGTAGCCTGTTCGGCGTTGTAGAGCATGTCCCCTTCGTTGCGCTCAAATCGGGCCTTCAGCGTGAAGGTCTCGTTGGTGTAGCGTTGACGTCCGTTCTCCAAGTAATTGACGGAGAAGCGTGGCTGGTGTTGTGCGGACAGAGGTGAGGTCTGTTCGCTCACGGTGATGCGCTCACCGCTCTCGGACAAATAGGTGCTGGTGGTAGCCATGTCGTTTGTGCTTCGTCGGTAGGTGTAGTCGGCATTCATGCGCAGGGTACGGGTGCTGTCCAATTTCAGTATGGCATTGAGTGTGCCCATGCCGCTATGGCGGTATTCCGATTCGCCTTGTGGTGGACGGCCGCCACCGAAGCCACCGAATAACGAAGTGGCATGAGTGGAGAGACCGCCCCCACCGAAGTGGTAAGTCATATCACTTGTGCCATATTCCTTGTAGTTGCCCGCTTTGGCCGAGCAGATGGTCTGGAAATTGTCGGTGAACATCATGCCCGTCAGTCCTAATAGACCGAGCCATTCGTTACGCCCTTCCTGCATGTGTCCTACTCCCGCTTCCTCCTGTCCGAAGGGTTTGAACTTCGCCTTCTTGGCCAGTTTGATGTTCAGCGCCACGGCATCGCTGGGTTTGTCTTCGTCCATCTTGCGGGCATGATAGTTGCGCACCACCTCCACCTTGGTCACCATGTCGGCTCCCATGTTGCGGGTGGCTAAGTTGTATTTGCCATCCAACATATCCAATCCTTCGATGTTGAAGGCCGAAATGCCTTTGCCCATGTAAGAGATGGCTCCGCTTTTGGCCACCTCTACACCTGGCAGACGTTTCAGCCCGTCCTCCAACGTCACGTCGCCTTTTCCCAAGAACGAAGCCAAGTTGTAGCTCAGCGTGTCGCCCTTCAGCAACAGGGGATTGGCTCGTACCTTCACCTCCTTCAGGCTGATGCTCTTCTGCACCAGCACCATGTTCTCGACAATCTCTTTCCGCTCGGT
>CAZDAN010000120.1:0-4108 GCA_964503565.1 uncultured Bacteroides sp. | reverse complement strand
CAGCGTCAGGAATAATAGGATGTAGGTAAATCGTTTCATACGTCTTTAATGGGTATAGCAAAGGCCGTACAAGCCGTTTCGAGGCTTGCATCCGCTTGTTTTTAGTCAGTAAATGAGAGTAGAATTATTGCAACCGGTAGGCGATGAGCAACGACATCTTCATGCGCACAGGTTGGCCGCGCTGGCGGGCCGGTTTCCAGTTGGGCATGTTGCGAACCATGGCCACGGCCGAGGCTTTCAGCACTTCTTTAGCTTGGGTGATGCTCTCTTTATGTGGAGCCCTTTTCTCCGTTGCATAGGCAGTAACGGTGACATTGCCCTTTTGGTCAGGGTTTTCCAACAGGGTAGCCTTCACGTCGGTAATCTCGCCATCCTTCTGCACGATGAACTCGACGTGTACCGTGCCTTGCACACCATGTTCGATAGCTATCGACGGATAGCGGGTGTTGCGACTGAGATACTGCATCAGGGCTTCGCGTCCGTCCACAAACTCGGCCGGCTCTTCGGCAATGACGAACACCTCGTGGGCGGGGTCTTCGTCGTCCACTGGGCGCTTGGTCTCAATCTGTATTACGCCGTTGGCTCCCCGCTCGCCCCAGATGGCTTTGCCTGTCGCTCCTTTCAACACGGTGATGCTTTCAATATCCTTGGGGTTGATGTGGAGGGCTTCGGCCAAATCAGAGTCTGTCACATCATCGGACCAATTGAGCGCAGCGGCATCCACCACCTTCCCGTTCAAGACGATGAGGGGCTGTGCTTCATTCGTCACGGCCTTTTCTTTTATGAAGCTGATTACTGGTGGTACGACCTCAGGCTTTCTCTCTTGCCTTGGCTCGGCCGTGGCAACGATGGCTACTGCCGCGAGGGGGAGCAGGTAGAGGGCCTTCAGTGTCGAGCGGTTTGAGGATTTGGGTTGGAACATGCGGGCCATGCGCTGCTTGGTCTTGCTCTCATTAAAGGCATTCACCACGGGCATCATGTTGGGATGTGTGGCGCGATGGATAAGCAGCAGGCAGTACTCCCTGATGTCGAATCCCGCATCCAACACTGCGCGGTCGGCCTCGTACTCATGGATGTCCGAGAGGTCTTCGCGCAACATCCATCCGAAGGGGACAAACCAAAGGAGTCGCACCACGACTTCGCACACCACCTTGTCGTAGGAGTGTCCCAGGCGGATGTGTGCCCGTTCGTGGGTGAGGATGCTCGGGTTGTCCACATCGGCAGGAGCCAACAACACCCAATGCAACCAGCTGCACGAACTTCCCAAGTCGCGGTTTATCAGTATGCGTTCGTCGTCCTTTCCCTCCACCTTGGCGGGGGTTGCCTGACGGATGGTGCGCACCGTGCGCAGGATGGCCAGCAGGTAGCGCAGGGCGAAAAACACTACACCTATTATATATAAGGTGAACAACCATTCCGTCCATCCAATGATGGGCATGGAGGCTTGAGCCATTTCGCTTTCTTCGGCAACAGAAATAGTCTCATCTGCCATGGGTTCCCCTCTGACTTCTTCAATCTCTACTCTTGCAGAAGAGTCAGTCATCCACCCGAACAGTGTCGGCAAAGAAGTCTCTACATGAATGAAAGGCAGAGCCACCGATGCCACCAATATCAGCATCAGCACCGCCCGATTGAGCGAATGGAACGACTCGCGCCGCAGGCAGATGCCGTAGAGCGAATAGAGCAGCGTCAATGTAACGGCTGCTTTGGCTATGTAAATGAGAAATGCTGTCATGAGTTCCGATTTTTAGTACAACCTCAAAGCCCCCCCTCAATCCCCCAAAAGGGTGGAGGTCACATTATTGTCAGCTTTGCTCTTTCCCCTTTTCATCAAATCGGCCAAGAACTGCATCAGTTCCGCTTCGCTTAACCGCTCTTCATTAACGAACTGAGACACCACGCTCAGACACGAGCCGTCGAAATATTTATCGACGAACGTCCCCAACTTGCCGCGCCCATATTCCTGTTTCTCCACAATGGGTTGGTAGATATAGCCCCGTCCCTTTTGGCGGTGCGTCAGATATCCCTTTCGTTCCAGTGCTTGAAAGGCATTCTGTATGCCGTTAATCAGTGGACGTGGTTCGGGATAGAGGAAAAATACCTCTTTGGGAGTACATTCGCCCAATTGCCAGATATACTCCATTACTTCTTCTTCTTTTCCTGTCAGTTTTACCATAATCTGTCGTTTTTATGACATTTCTGCATGTCAACGTGATGCAAAGTAAAGAGATATATCCGATATAAACAAATAAAACTACATATATTTAAGAATTGTTTAATGTTGAATTGCGTTTTCTTCTTATCTTTCAAGATTGACTTCATTTATTTGTTCTATAATGTCATTGGCCGCCCGTTGTATTTTTCGGTATTGAAAGCTACCAATCACTCCTCCAATGAGTGCGCCGACGACCATTCCCGTCAGAATCCCCTCCAGATATTCTCCTTGATACAGACGGGTTACTTCATAGAAAAACCAGCTGAGGAAAACAATAATAAAAGGAATTCCGATGAACTTGAGCCAAAAGGCATAGAGCTTTTTCAGTTTCAGTGTGTCTTTGCGGGCGCTTATCAAATCACCTTGTACAAACTCCTGTGGACGGAAATTCATGTAGATGTAACCGCTGTATCCAGATGCCAACAGCAGAAAGAATGCGACAAAGCAGCAAAATTCCATCGATAATCCCACTACAGCAGGCATTACCCAGATGAAGTAAGGAACCATTAGAATGGTCGCGATGCCCCATACTATGATTTTTCGCCGGATACCCGTAGCTTTTTCTTTCATGGCACGGCGTATCAACCGTTCGTTGACAATTACTTCCTTCTCCAACTTCTTGTTCAGCAAGGCAAGCTGCGCTTTCATTTCTTCAAATTCAGTATATTTTTCCATTTTCCCATTTGTTTAATTGTTAGACATGCGTTTCAGTTCTTCCTTAATTCTGAAAAGACGGACAGATACATTTTTCACCGTGATTCCTACGATGGCAGCAATCTCTTCGTAGCTCATGTTTTCTAACCACAAGAGCACGATGGCCCGGTCAAAGGGCTTCAACCGATGGATGCGGTCGTAGAGCATCTTGATTTGTCTGGTGTCGCTATCCTGTTCTTTGAACAGATTGATTTCCATTGATAACGGAACGGTGCCCGATCGTTTTTTCTTCCGTTCTTGCGATATACAGGTGTTGAAGCTCACCCGCCATATCCAGGATGCGACACTACTCTTTCCTTCGAATTTGCCGAAGCCTTTCCACAAGTTTATCGTTACTTCTTGGAAGAGGTCGTTCACCTCGTCGGAATCCTTGGAGAACATGAAGCACACCGTGTAGATGGTGTGCTTGTGTTCCCTAATCATTTGCGCAAATGCAGTTTCCAATGTATTCATCTTTCTTTTCCAATTGATTTTTTACACGTTAGACGCACGATATAAGGGGAAAACTACAAAGATAATGGGATTTTTTTATGCTCATGTCGAAATAATAAGAAGAAGAGCCATACCTTATGTGGATTTGGCCCTTCTTCCTATTCTATATTATTTGTTATGACAGTCGGGGTTACTTCACTTCCCAAATGTCGTTGGTCATCAGCAGTTCCTGGAAGTTGTGATACTTCTTCATGCCGGAAATTTCGTCGAGCTGTTCGTGTACGGCATCGTTGTAGGTGGGAGCCTCCACGTCGCGGATGACACCGAGAGCGATGGGGAAGTCGGGACCCTCCATCAAGGCGAGCTTCATCTGCAGGGTGTTGTCCTGACAATGGGCATCGTGGACGAGTATGTCCTTCTCGGTGATACCGTTCTCGCCCAACTTCACCACCTTCAGGCCGAAGCCCTCCTGCATGAGGCCGAACTCCTTGTTCTCACCGAAAATCATGGGTTTGCCATGCTCCAGATAGATGGCGTTCTTGGCACGTCCTGCCGAGGTATAGACAGACTCGTGTGTGCCGTCGTTGAAGATGACGCAGTTCTGTAGAATCTCGCACACCGAAGCACCCTTGTGGTTGGCGGCGGCTTTCAAAATCTCCACGGTACCGGCAGCATCAGTAGCCACGGCACGGGCAAAGAAGCGGCCACGGGCGCCAAAGCAGAGTTCGGCAGGACGGAAGGGGTCTT
>CAZDAN010000119.1:0-6612 GCA_964503565.1 uncultured Bacteroides sp. | reverse complement strand
AGTTCGAGCCTCGTTTTCCGCTCAAAAGCAGAAGGGCTTGTGTCAGTACTTGATACAAGCCTTTTTTATATTTTATAGACTTGTATTACACTCTTTTTTCTTTATTACACTTTTGTCGTCAAAAAGAAAAGAAGTGTAATCTCTCCTTTGCAAAAATAGCTTTTGTCAATAAAGGATTGCTGATGAAATCTACTTTTTTACTTTCTGTGGCGAATATTTGCCTGTTTTTCTTTGTCCGTCGGTGAAAATAAACGAAATTTGCACAGCCGTTTATTGAAGCGGTGTATGCGAATAAAAAATTGGAGAATAATTATCTACTTTATAAAACAAAGAATAGAACAACTTATGACAAAGAGTGCATTGCAAATTGCTCGTGCAGCTTATCAGCCCAAGCTCCCCAAAGCTTTGAAGGGCGCAGTGAAAGTACAAGAGGGTGCTCCCACCCAGTCGGTAGCTGATCAGGATGCCATCAAGGCCCTGTTCCCCAATACTTATGGTATGCCCATGATTCAGTTTGTGGAAGGAGAAGCTACGGCTTATCCCGCTATTAACGTGGGTGTAATCCTTTCTGGTGGTCAGGCTCCTGGTGGACACAACGTGATTTCTGGTCTTTTCGATGGAATCAAGGCTCTCAACAAGGATAGCCGTCTCTTCGGTTTCATCCTGGGCCCTGGCGGATTGGTTGACCACAACTACAAGGAGCTGACAGCCGACATCATCGACGAGTATCGCAATACTGGTGGTTTTGACATCATTGGTTCTGGCCGTACCAAGTTGGAAAAGGAAGACCAGTTTGAAAAAGGTTTGGAGATTATCAAGCAGTTGGACATCAAAGCATTGGTAATCATTGGTGGTGACGACTCTAACACCAACGCTTGTGTGTTGGCCGAGTACTATGCTGCTAAGCAGTGTGGTGTACAGGTTATCGGTTGCCCCAAGACTATTGATGGTGACTTGAAGAACGAAATGATTGAAACTTCTTTTGGTTTCGATACCGCTTGTAAGGTGTACTCCGAGGTTATCGGTAATATCCAGCGCGACTGCAACTCTTCACGTAAATACTGGCACTTCGTCAAGTTGATGGGTCGTTCGGCTTCCCACATCGCTCTTGAGTGTGCCCTTCAGACTCAGCCCAACATCTGCATCGTGTCGGAAGAGGTCGAGGAAAAGAATATGTCACTTGACGACGTGGTGACTTACATTGCTCAGGCCGTAGCCAACCGTGCTGCTCAGGGCAACAACTTCGGTACCGTGCTTATTCCCGAAGGTCTGATCGAGTTCATCCCCGCTATGAAGAAACTGATTGCCGAGTTGAATGACCTGTTGGCTGAGGGTTCAGAGTTCGCCATGATTAAGAAGAGTGCCCAGCGTGAATGGGTTATCTCCAAGCTCTCAAAGGAGAATGCAGCCATTTACGCTTCTCTGCCCGAGGGCGTAGCCCGTCAGTTGACACTCGACCGTGACCCCCACGGAAACGTTCAGGTTTCTTTGATTGAAACAGAGAAGTTGCTCTCTGATATGGTGGCTGTGAAGCTCGCCCAGTGGAAGGAAGAGGGTAAGTATGTTGGCAAATTTGCCGCCCAACACCACTTCTTCGGTTACGAAGGACGTTGTGCTGCTCCCTCAAACTACGATGCTGATTATTGCTACGCTCTTGGTTATACAGCCTCTATGCTGATTGCCAACGGAAAGACCGGATATATGTCCAGCGTGCGTAACACCACAGCTCCCGCCGAAGAGTGGATTGCCGGCGGTGTGCCCATCACCATGATGATGAATATGGAGCGTCGTCACGGCGAAATGAAGCCCGTTATTCAGAAAGCCCTCGTGAAGCTCGACGGTGCTCCCTTCAAAGCATTTGCTGCCAAGCGCGACGAGTGGGCTATCGAGACAGCATACGTTTATCCCGGTCCCATCCAGTATTTCGGTCCTACTGAAGTTTGCGACCAGCCGACCAAGACTTTGGCTCTCGAGCAAGCAAAGTAAATAGAGTAATGTTGGCTTCGTGTCAATGAACTTTTTGAAGGCGCGGATTACGCGGATTTCACGGACAAACTCTTGAAGAGGGAATTTGTGCAATCTGTGTAATCCGTGCCTGAATATTATAATGAAGGAAACCGCTACCAGACAAACTCGTAAGAAAACGACAGTCTCCCATAAATTGAAGAACTCTTCTTCCCGTAAGAAAAAAGGGAAGAAGAAGGACATACCTGTATGGAATTGGCAGAACCTGAATCAGCGTATCCGCTCCCTGTTTATGCGTGATGGTGAACTGGCGCCTTGGGCCATTTGGGGGGGCGTGTCGTTGGTGGGGCTTGTATATTTGGTTGTAGTTTATTTCTTTTTCTTCCGTCCTTATCTGTTGCGTGACGAGGTGCAGGACATCTATTTTCTCCGTCCATACGTGCACGGTATTGATATCTCTCATCACCAGGGTGAGATTGATTGGTCTCGTCTCAGTTTGGCTACCTATCGAGAGCGCCCCATCAACTTTGTCTTTATGAAAGCCACTGAGGGAGGCGACTTCGTGGACGACAGTTTCCGTTATAATTTTGCTCAAGCACGCGAGCGGGGGCTTGTTCGCGGAGCCTATCACTTTTTCCTCCCCGATGTGTCGGCCGAAGTGCAGGCTCGCAATTTCATTAGCCAAGTACAGTTGCAGCCCGGCGACCTGCCTCCTGTCCTCGACATTGAGGTGATGGGCAAAGGTGGGGAAGAGGAGTTGCAACAGCGTGCCGCCACTTGGCTTTCCATCGTCGAGCGTCACTACGGTGTAGCCCCCATTATCTATGCTTCCTATAAGTTCAAGACCAATTACCTTAGCAATCCTCCTTTTACCCGCTATCCCTATTGGATTGCCCACTACTACGTGGAAGACCTTGAGTACAAAGGTGCTTGGACGTTTTGGCAACATACCGACCGTGGTCGTCTCGACGGTATCGATACCCGTGTTGACCTCAATATCTTCAATGGTAACTTGGAAGAACTGATGCAATTGACCATCCGATAAGGAATAAGAAAATTCACTTTGTTCATTTCCTCTGGTACGGCGGCAATAGGATAATGGACAATTCCGAAATCACTTTATCCCCCTTTGATTGAGTGCCTGCTGATAGCGGCGGGCGTTGGCATTGTGTTGGGCAAGGGTGGTGGCAAAGTTGTGCGTACCCGAGAAATCTTCCTTAGCACACATGTAGAGGTAGTTGTGTCGGGCCGGATTGAGCACAGCCTCCAGTGCAGACATGGAAGGAATGCGGATTGGTCCTGGTGGAAGTCCCTTATATATATAGGTATTATAGGGCGAGTCGATGGTGAGGTGCTTGTGGAGGATGCGGCGTAAGGTGGGGTCGCTGGTGGCGAACTTCACGGTGGGGTCGGCTTGGAGGAGCATGCCTCGGTGCAAACGGTTGAGGTAGAGGCCGGCCACGATGGGTTTCTCAGAATTGGCGGCTGTCTCTTCATCGACAATCGAAGCCAAGGTTGCTACTTCTATGGGGGTGAGGCCTTGGGCTGCGGCTTTGTCCTGTCTCTCTGTTGTCCAGTACGTGTCGTATTCCTTTTGGAAACGTTGCATCAGTTTGTTCAAAGAAATGTCCCAATACATTTCATACGTGTTGGGGATGAAGAGGGCGGGCAAGGTTTCGGCCGTATGTCCCCAAGTTTTCACATAAGCAGGGTGGGAGAGGGAGTCTATGATTTCCTGTTCGCTTATCATCAGTTGTTTGGAGAGCGACTGTGCCAAACGGTCGATGGTGCGTACGCTGGGAAGTACGATTCTCACAGGAGTCTGCCATCCTAATTTGAGGCGGCGCACGGCTGTACGCAGATTGTCCTCGGGGGTGAACTGGTAGCTTCCTGTCTTGACTTGGGTATATTTTTCGTACTTCATCAGCCAATCAAGGGCTTTCGGACTTTTGGGTGAAAGCACTTCGTTCACTTTGTGGCGTACCGAGTCGGAATCGTCATCAGTGTCGATGTAGAGGCGTGCTGTGCCTGCTATGTGGAAGGCAGGGGTGAAAAGCCGGTTGTATGCCACATAACCAACTGTAGCGACGGTTGCGAAGAGAATAAGGAGCGAAGCACCCAGTGCGATGAGGAGTTTTTTGTTCATGAGTGAAAAAAAGTTTGCGCAAGTTTGCGGTTTTTAGCTTGCAAATGTAGCCTTTCCTACAAACTTACGCAACTTTTCGGGGGGCTTTTTACGGTTCTTCTGTCTGAAAAATCAATTATCGTCTGTTCCTACCCGCACGATGTCATAGTTGGTGTCGGTCGTTACCTCCGTCAGACTGTCGTTCACCATGCGTAGGGTGGTATCGTTCACTACTAAGAAGTAGATAGGTGATTCTCCTGTGTCGGGAGTCAGTTTTACGGCTTTCTTGGGTTGTTTTTTCACCATTTTGTGAATCTTCTGTTGTTTGCCTTTCGTGCTGAATTTGACATTTTTTCCCGGGCCTTCAGCATCCAAGTAAATCATGTCGAGGGTGAAGAGGGTGTCCTTCCCACGGATTTCTTCGTTCAGTGTCAGGATATAGTCTATCCCCGGTCCGTCGGCAGCCGGCAGTGTTCCCTGATACACTTCGGTGATATCCTCGATGCCTGCCGAATCGGTGGCAATCACGTCTATTTCAGCCACGTTGTTTTGTTGTTTGGGTTGGCACGAAGCCAAGGCTGCTACGAGGGCGGCCAACATAAATACTTTTTTCATTGTCTCTTTTTCTTTAATGGTTTTGTCACTATAACATTTTTCGTTCCAATTTGTTTGCCGGAGATGGTTGTATTCTTTATTTTTATTGTATCTTTGCCCGCAGAAGAAAACATGATTATTTACCTTATAAATTGTAACAGACATGAAAAAAGCATTTTTAGGAGCAGCCCTTTTGGCCACATTGCCTATGTGGGCGCAGCAGAAAGCGACTATCACCGTACATCCGGAACAGGGTAAGGACATCATCAGCAAGCACATTTACGGACAATTTGCCGAACATCTGGGAACCTGTATCTATGGCGGCTTGTGGGTGGGCGAGGATTCCTCTATCCCTAACACCAACGGTTACCGAAACGATGTGGTGGAGGCACTGAAGAACTTACAGATTCCCAACTTGCGTTGGCCGGGTGGATGCTTTGCCGACGAATATCATTGGATGGACGGCATTGGTCCTAAGGAGAACCGCCCTCGCATGGTGAACAACAACTGGGGTGGCACTGTGGAGGACAACAGTTTCGGTACTCACGAGTTCCTGAATCTGTGCGAACTGTTGGGGTGCGAGCCTTACGTGAGCATGAATGTGGGAAGTGGTACTGTGCAGGAGACCGCCCAGTGGGTGGAGTACATGACTGCTAAGGACGGTCCCATGGCTAAGCTGCGCAAGCAGAACGGACGTGAAGAGCCCTGGAAGGTGAAGTTCATCGGCGTGGGTAACGAGAGCTGGGGATGCGGTGGAAACATGCGTCCTGAGTACTATTCCGACCTCTATCGCCGCTATCAGACTTATTGCCGCGAGTATAACGGTAACCGCCTGTTCAAGATTGCCAGTGGTGCCAGCGATTACGACTATAATTGGACGGAGGTGCTGATGAAGAATGTGGGCGGCCAGATGCAAGGCCTCTCTTTGCACTACTATACTTGTGCCGGATGGTCGGGCAGTAAGGGGTCGGCCACTGATTTCGATGACGCGCAGTACTATTGGGCTTTGGGCAAGTGCCTCGAAATAGAACCTGTGATGCAGAAACACATCGGAATCATGGATAAGTATGACAGACGCAAACGCATCGCCTTGATGTTGGATGAATGGGGGACATGGTGGGACGAAGAACCGGGTACCATCCGCGGACACCTCTACCAGCAGAATACCATGCGCGATGCCTTCGTTGCTGCCCTCACCTTGAACGTATTCCACAAATATACCGACCGCCTCAAGATGGCAAATATTGCACAGATTGCCAACGTGCTCCAAAGTATGATTCTTACCAAGGGCGACAAGATGGTGCTGACTCCCACTTACCATGTGTTCGACATGTACAAGGTGCACCAGGAGGCCACTCACCTGCCGTTGACACTCACTTGCGACACAATGAATGTGCGTAGTGATTACTTCGGGCGCAAGGAAGGTGAGCGTAAGTTGCCGATGATGAGTGCCACCGCTTCACGCGACAAGGACGGGGTCATCCACATCTCTTTGGCCAACGTCAGCTTGAAGGAAACTTGCGAAATCGAACTGAGCCTCGACAACCTGAAGGTGAAAGAGGTCAGTGGCTCTATCCTTACTTCAAAGCACATCGAGGACCATAACACCTTTGAAAACCCCAACCTGGTGAAACCCGTACCCTTCAAGGATGCCAAGGTAAGTAAGGGGACACTGAAGGTGAAACTCCCCGCCATGTCTATCGTGGCGCTGGAGGTGAAATAATTGGTTAGCTACACTCTTTTAGGCGCAGGTTACACCCATTGGCCGGGTAATTCATAACCCACAGGGGAATGAATAAAGAAAAATCCGTGTAATCCGTGTAATCCGCGCCTAAAATATTTTGTTGTTTCCGCAAAAAGCATTACTTTTGCACCGCTTTTGAACGAAAACCGTTTGCCGAAATAACTCAGTTGGTAGAGTAGCTCAT
>CAZDAN010000118.1:0-6691 GCA_964503565.1 uncultured Bacteroides sp. | reverse complement strand
GGATGTTTCTGTTGCTGGAGCTGTGGATGCAGATCCTGAAGACGAAGTGGGTACAGCTGCAACGTCTGGTGGTGTGGTTGGATATAATCTGAATGGTTCCACGATTCACCAATGCGTAAACAGTGGATATGCAGTTGCTTCGTTGTCCACATATTGTTTTGCTGGTGGTATCACCGGATTCAATGCTGCTGATGGAGAGAAGATTGCCTATACGTATGACTGTTGTACCAACAGTGGTTCTCCTCTCGGGTTGGTTGGAAATGCTACGGCTGACAATACCCTGATAACAGAAGAGGATGAGTCGGCACATGCTGGTGAGTGAACACCGTAGAACGTAAGATGAGAGTTGAATAACCGATGAATTTGATAATCAAAAAATAAAAATGAATACAATAAAGAAATTTACCCAGTGGTATTTCTCAAAAAGAGCCTTGCCGTATTGGGCTGTGCTTGTGTTGGATTGTCTGATTGTGGCCATATCCTCCTTTTGGGTATTTACGTTTGACAATGGTCTGACGAATACTTTCCGATATAACCACCCCTTGTTGCTTGTTACCTTGGGCTATATGGTCTGTTATCTGATAGGTTTCCGGCTTTTCCATACCTATTCGGGTGTTCTCCGGTATTCGTCTTTTATTGATTTGCAGCGAGTGGCGTATGCTGCGTTGGTTGGCTTGGGATTGTCCATCTGTCTGCATCTTCTGCCATGGAGATTTCCTTGGAGAATGTTCCGTGTGACAGATTTGTTGTTGATATTCCTCATTGCCACGGTGTTGATGTGGACCATGCGTGTCATCGTGAAATATCTGTATGACGTGGCCTATTATTCCGACCGTGCCCAGCGGGTATTCATCTATGGTGTGAAACATGGAGGTATCAGTCTGGCAAAGAGCATACGAAGTGAAGAAAATGCGAAATATGTGCTGGATGGATTTGTTGCACACGATCCTTACAATATCGGCCGTTGGATGATGGGAGTGAAGGTGTATGCTCCGAATGAGGATTTGGCCGAAACCATGAAACGCCGACGGGCACAAACGATACTGGTATCACCTCTGTTCAATGAAGAGTTCCGCCGGCAAGAGAAATTGGTGGACCTGTTGGTCAGTGCGGGCATACATATCCACATGATGCCGCCGAGCGTAGAGTGGGACGGAAAAGGGGAACTCAATTATGCAAACCTGAAAGAGGTGGATATTGAAGACCTGCTGCCACGTGACAAAATTGAAATAGACATGGATAAGGTGGGGGCTTTGTTGAATGGAAAGAAAATCCTGATAACAGGTGCGGCTGGAAGTATTGGTAGCGAAATGGTACGTCAGATTGCGATGTATGAACCTGCCGAACTGATTCTTGTTGACCAAGCGGAAACTCCCCTACACGATATGCGCCTGGAACTGGCTACGCAGTGGCCCGATGTGAAGGCACACACGTTGATGGCAAGCATCAGCAATCCGACACGTATGGAAGACATCTTCAAGTGTCATCAGCCGGACTATGTGTTCCATGCTGCGGCCTACAAACATGTTCCCATGATGGAGGACAACCCGAGCGAAAGTATTCAGAACAATGTCTATGGTACACGGGTGGTGGCCGATTTGGCGGTGAAGTATGGCACAAAGAAGTTTGTGATGGTCAGCACTGACAAGGCGGTGAACCCGACGAATGTGATGGGATGCAGCAAACGTATCTGCGAAATCTATGTGCAGAGTCTGGACAAAGCCATCAAGGAAGGACGGGTGAAGGGACACACAAGTTTTGTAACAACCCGCTTTGGTAATGTGTTGGGAAGTAACGGTTCGGTGATTCCGCTCTTCAAGGAACAGATAAAGAACGGTGGTCCTATTACGGTGACGCATCCCGATATTATCCGCTACTTCATGTTGATTCCCGAAGCCTGTAAATTGGTGCTGGAAGCCGGAACAATGGGTAATGGTGGTGAGATTTATGTGTTCGACATGGGACAGCCTGTGAAGATTGTGGATTTGGCAAAGCGTATGATAAACCTGAGTGGCGCGCAGAATATTGAAATCAAGTTTACTGGTTTGCGCGATGGTGAAAAGCTCTACGAAGAGGTGTTGAACGATGCCGAATTTACGAAACCGACACATAATCCGAAAATCAAGATTGCCGCTGTTCGTGAATATAACTACGAAGAGGTGCGTCGCAACGAAGAGCGTTTGTATGAAGCCAGTTTCGGGTACGATGATATGGAGATTGTGCGGATTATGAAGGAAATAGTGCCTGAATACAAGAGCCAGCATTCAAAATATGAGAAATTGGATGAATAATAGTAAGATTTCCGTGTACTTTTGTAATTACTAATATCTGAACAATGAAATTGAAACTCTTTTTTACAGGGATGCTGCTGCTGGGGTCGGTAGCGTTGTCTGCTCAGGATTGGATTGATGTGACGGATACATACCTCGTGAATCCGCGGTTTGACAATAATTCTCATAGTGGTTGGACGTTGTCGGGCAATGCCTCTACAAAGGCTACCGGGTTTGGAGGATTTGAGTTCTATGGCGGAACCTTCGATATCCGGCAGAGTCTGCAGGTGCCGGCGGGTAAGTATCGTGTGTCGGTGCAGGCTTATTTCCGATATACGAACAATGATTGGGCTTTGCATAATTATCAGCAGGGAACCGATCCCCGAACCGCCTCCTTTTATGCCAATGAGGTGACAACTCCGCTTGCCAGTATCTATTCGGAGCCTTTGAATGAATATAGTTCCGGATATTGGACACAGGATAACCAAAGCTATTACCCCAATAATATGGAGAGTGGGGCACATGCTTTTTCGTTGGGTAAGTATTGGAATCACGTGGAGGTGGAAGTGTCGGAGGATGGACTGTTGACATTGGGATTGCGTTGTGAAGAATGGTACGATGCCATGTGGTGTATGATGGACAACTTCAAGTTGGAGATATATGGCAAACTGACAAATGTTGTCCGAATCCTGTTGTCTGAAACTGCAACCACATTGAATGTGGGGGAGAAGAAGAAATTGGATGCCACTCTGGTGCCTTCCAATGCAACCTATCAGAAGTTGGAATGGAGCTCGTCTGATGAGACGATTGCTTCGGTGGATGCGGATGGAAAGATAACAGCCCATAAGGAAGGAACGGCCACCATTACGGCAAAGTCTATGGATTCGCATGGAGCCACGGCTGCCTGCACCGTGACGGTCAAACGGGTGATTCCTACAGCCGGATCTTTCATTGTCAACGAATTGCAAAATGCAAATATAGACATGTATATCGACCCTTCGTTCAACTACGGCACATGGGTTGAGTTGTATAATCCTACAGACCAGACCGTGAGCCTGCAAGGGTGTTATGTGAGCGATGACCCGTCGAATCTGATGAAACACCGCTTGACCAGCAGAGCCGGAGTGGTGCCTGCCAAGGGATATCAGGTATTGTGGTTCGACCACCATTCGAAATGGGCTTTGTCTCAGATTGATGACAAATTGGACTACGACGGAGGGGCTATCTATATCAGCAACGAGAACGGTACGCTCATCTGTAGCCAAACCTATCCCGAAGCTGTCACCCGTACTTCGTACGCCCGCACGACGGATGGCGGGACAGAGTGGGGAATTACTGCTATGCCCACACCGGGAAAGAGCAATGCCGGAAGTACCTTTACAACCAAACGGCTGGATGCACCTGTCGTGAGTAAGGATGCTTGTCTGTTTACCTCACCGGTCAATGTGGTGGTAGCCATTCCGAAGGGAACCACTCTCCGATATACCACCGATGGAACTACGCCTACAGAAAGTAATGGAGAAATCAGTACGAATGGATATTTCCGTGTGATGGAGACTACGGTTTATCGTTTCCGGTTGTTCCAGGAAGGGTATCTGCCCAGCCGTGTGGTGACACGTTCCTATATATATAAGGATAAGGAGTACGATTTGCCTATCGTTTCGGTAGTGACCGACCCGGTACATCTCTACGATGATAGTCTCGGCATCATGGTAAAGGGAGTGAACGGACGTACAGGAAACGGACAATCTTCCCCTTGCAACTGGAATATGGACTGGGACCGTCCCGTCAACTTTGAATACTTGACCACCGATGGTGAAATGGCCATCAATATGGAGGCGAACATGGAGATGTGTGGCGGATGGAGCCGGGCATGGTCTCCCCATTCGTTCAAGATTAAAGCCAACAAAATATACGAGGGGGAGAATTATCTGCCCTATCAGATATTCCCCAACAAGGCATACATGAAGCACAAGACACTGCAGATACGCAATGGAGGAAATGATACGGATTGTCGCATCAAGGATGCCGCCTTGCAGGCCATTGTACATACGTCGGGGGTGGATGTTGACGGACAGGAGTGTCAGCCGGTGGTGCACTTCATCAACGGTGAGTACAAGGGCTTACTGAACATCCGCGAACCGAACAACAAGCACTTTGTGGAGGCAAACTATGCACTGGATGAAGATGAGATTGACCAGTTTGAGATGTCGCCCGACTCGGGCTATGTGCAGAAGTGTGGCACGGACGAGAGTTTCCTCCGCTGGTATGACCTGTCGGCCAATGCGGCCGATGCTGCCACCTATGAGGAGATTTGTGGCATGGTGGACATGGATGAGTACATCAACTACATGGCCGTGGAATTCTACTTGGGTGGAACTGACTGGCCACAGAACAATATCAAGGGATTCAAACCCCGCGTTGAAGGGGGCAAGTTCCGCTTTGTCCTCTTTGACTTGGATGGGGCTTTTGCCGCAACGGATGTGTTCACCACCTTCGGCAACAAGCAGACCTATACGTTTGACCTCATATATGACACCAACTCCCGACTGACAGCCGAAATCAAGTGGGTGACCATCTTCAAGAATATGCTGAAGAATGACAATTTCCGCAAGCAGTTCATCGACACCTATTGCCTGGTGGCCGGTAGTGTGTTTGAAACCAACCGTTGCAATGCCATCATTGATTCGATGGCGCAGAACATCGAACTGGCGCTGAGCTTTGAATGGAAGTCGCCTTGGTCGACGGCCAACACGCTGAAATCACAGTTGAAGAGCCGTCCGCAGCAGATGATAAACGCCTTGAAGAACTACTATGCGTTCAAACTATCGGGGGTGACGGAACAGAAGGTGTCGTTGGCTGCCAACATTGCACAAGCGCACTTGCTCGTAAATGGTCTGGAAGTGCCAACGGGTAAGTTCGGAGGCTCGCTCTTTGCCCCCATCACCCTGAAGGCTGAGGCGCCGGCAGGCTATCGCTTCCTTGGGTGGAAGAGCGGAGGCAGTGTCACCTCGAAGGTGGTTATCCCACAGGCCGCATCATGGAGCTACTACGACCAGGGCTCGCAGGATGGCAAAGGGTGGCAGTCGGCAGTGACAGCCGCTTGGAACATCGGACAGGCTCCGTTGGGTTACTTCACCAGCGATGCAGACAACGGTCGCGGATACAACACATTCCTGGACTATGGAAACGATGCGGGAAACAAACGGCCGACCTACTACTTCTGTCGTGAGTTCACGTTGGACCACACGCCTTCGCAGACCGATACCTACACGCTCAACTATACCGTGGATGATGGTATGGTGGTGTATGTCAACGGACAGGAGGCTGCCCGCTACCTGATGCCGGGCGGAACCGTCGGGTACAACACCTATGCTTCCAGCTACGCCGAGGGTAATCCCGATGCGGGAAGCCTGCAGTTGCCTGCCGGCCTCTTCAAGAAGGGGACAAACGTGATTGCGGTGGAGGTGCACAACAATAACGGAAGTTCTACGGACATCTATTTTGATGCTTCGCTGACGGTGGATTCGCCGTTGCTTTCTATGGCAGACGATTATCTGAGTACCGAGCCGGAGATGGTGATGCCCACAAACAAAGTGTTGAATCTGGTGGCCTGTTATGAAGCCGTTCCCGAGGAAGAAATGAAGGAGGCACATGTCGTGCCGGTGCGCATCAACGAAGTGAGTGCAGACAACAGCATCTATGTGAATGCAACCTACTTCAAGAAGAACGACTGGATTGAACTCTACAACACTACAGGACGGACGGTGGATGTGGCCGGCATGTACTTGAGTGACAAGGAGAGCAACCCCTATAAGTATCAGATTCCTACGGATGGTGAAGTGAGCACACTGATTCCCCCATACGGTTATCTGATTGTGTGGGCCGACAAGCTGGAGCCTGTGCAGCAGTTGCACACGACCTTCAAGTTGGATAACGAGGGCGGATGCGTGATGCTGACAGCGGCCGATAAGTCATGGCAGGATATTCTTCATTATCCCTCACATGCGGGGGACAAGAGTGTGGGGCTCTATCCCGATGGCGGTATGCACATCTATCTGATGAATACACCCAGTATTGCGGCATCGAACTTCATCACGTCGTATGCCGAATATCTGTCGGAAAGTGTGATTCCCGATGCTGTGGAGCAGATGGAAATGGCTGACGGAGCACGCCTCTATGCAGCTTATGCCGATGGACAGTTGATGATTATTGGTGAGGGGGATGCCCGTGTGTCGGTTGCTTTGTATGGCGCTACGGGACAGAATATGACTCAGTTGTCAGTGATACTTGTTGGCGGTCAGGCTGTTGTGCCGATGAACGAATTGGCGACAGGCATTTACGTTGTACGTATGCAGGATGAAAACGGAAATATCTGTAATCAGAAGTTGATTGTGAGGTAAGCTGGTTGCAGTCCAATT
>CAZDAN010000117.1:0-6821 GCA_964503565.1 uncultured Bacteroides sp. | reverse complement strand
CAGAGATGTTCAACTCCGGGTTTGACAAGAATGCATCCTGAATGCCCGGTGCCGGCTCCTTGGTGTCATCGTAGTAGAAACTCTCGTAGCTCATATCCTCGTCGATGCAGTCCCAACGGATGCCGAAATACTCGAATTCATACGCCTGTCGCTGCTCGTCCGTAGCGACCAACAGACGCGGATAGAACTTCAGCGACTGGTAAAGGGTCTCCCCCTTGTCATTCGTCACATAAATCCGTCCGTCCTCAAACCATAATTTAAGAATGTTCATCTTCATATCAGCCTCCTTTTTAATCTTTGGTCAAATATGACACCACAAAGATAAGTTATATTTTTATATCCTACAAATCTTCTTAGATAAATTTAAAGATACATTGAAAAAGAACGCTGTCTTAACTGAAATTAGGAAAAGACACACCAAACCACTCCCCCTTTTCACACAGCAGGCTGTGTTGGCCGATACAGCCAGCTGGAAAGAGCAACACAGCCAGCTGCGTCGGGCAACGTAGCTGGCTGTGTAAAAAGGGGCTGTTTTGTGGATGTTTTACAGTGCATCAAACTCATCATTTGCCCATTCATCGGTATATGACAAGCCTGAAGATGCAAAGCCTTTTTCAACGGCTACTTCCACAATCTCCACTTCAGGGGATTCATAATGTACTATATTCATATCGGATTCTTATTTCTTTTTTAAACATATATTTATTACTGCCACAGCATCGGCCACATCTACTCCGCCATCACCGTTGACATCCGCGCTTGCCTCCTTTTCATTGGCAAGACAGAGGTTGATAACGCGCACAGCATCGGCCACATCCACCACTCCATCGCCATTGACATCGCCCTTCAACCCGGTGTCCACATTGCTTTGTGAGCCATCACCGAAAGGGTCGCCCGGACTGTCCGGATTATATTCAAAGCGGGCAACGAGTGTGACCTCTTCGTCGGGCATCTGGAAACTGAAGGAGAGACTATTGCTGAACAACTGCCCGTTGTGATACCATCCTTCAAACTTATAACCGTTGCTGGTTGGGGAGGCATACAGGTAAATCGAACTGTCGTACTTCCATTTCCCTCCGCTGCTTTGGTTGAATGTACAGGCCGTCAGAGGCTCTGCCACCAGATAGAGACGATTGTTGGGTGTGTACGAAGGGTCATTCGGATTTTCCGGTTTGAACTCGTAGTGTGCCACAAACTTCACCGAGGCGCTACCCATTGTATAGGTAATCTGCGATTCAGTGGAGTACTGCTCTCCATCCAGCGTCCAATGTGTAAAGCTATAGGAGCCATTTGTGGCCGGACACTCCAGCGTAATCCGTTCTCCATAGCGATAGTATCCGTCCCAATTCTCGTCCCACACATTTATCCATGCGCCGGCAGATTGGGGTTCTACAGAGGTTCTCACCTTGTAGTTCATCTGCGGGTCGGCCGGATTGGCGGGATTGAATTCCTCTTGGGCCTGCAATGGCAGGATGCTTCCCGTTGCGAGAAGCCATCCTGTCATCAGCATTTTATAGATTCGTTTCATAGTCATTACATATTGACTTCCTTGCGGTTGTTCTTGATGTAGATTCCCTTGCCCGTGGCTTTGTTCACCCGCTGGCCGTTGAGGTTATAGATTCTCTCATCCTGCTGTTCGTCGAGCACAACCCCGTCAATGCCGGTTGCTCCACTCTTCGTCAGAATGGTGAAACGGCCTTCGAAGGTTCCTGCTTCAGAATAGAACTCGTAGCTGCCCTCGCTGAAGTTATGGACGATGCGGGTCACATTGTCTTTCACAAACACGGGAGTATCCATGCGGGGAGCTTCCAATGTGTAGGTTCCTTCCGCGGGTGCACTGTAGCCCAAGGTTACAACTCCCTCGGCCACGGGACGCTCGTTGATGGCGTACTTCACGGCACGGCTGTCGAGGGTATAGAGTTGCGGAACGCCTGCTGCGTCGAACTTGGCGGCATCGCACTCCATTTCATACTCCATGCTCACCTTGTTGTTGAACACGATACGTGTGCGGTCGCTCTTCTCTCCGTTGCTGAGGACGATGTTCACCAGCTTGCGGTCGGGATTGATGGCGCGTGTGATAGAGCGTGCACCCGTTGCCTGCTGTTCCTGCGAGCCTTTCAGTGTAGTCTGAGCCTCGGCGTCGAACTCCCAGATATTAAGGAATCGTTTCCAACCCTCATCCCAATAGTAGTTCTGTCCACTGGCCACGGGTACATAAAGCATAGCGGTCTCAAAATTGCTGAAAGTCTCTTCATTGATATCTGTTGGTTCGATGGTGTAAGTATAGACTTTCTTTAAATTGCTACATCCACGGAATGCGCCACCACCTACATATTGCAATGAACTGGGAATGCGTACCGTTTCTAATTGTGAATTCTCGAATGCGCCCCAATCAATATGGGTCAATGTTGTAGGGAATGCTATTTCTTTCAGACCTCCCCATGCGAATGCGTAGACTCCAATATACTCTAACTTATTGGGAAGTGTAATGAATTGCAGGTTGTGACAGCTTGAAAATGCGTCGTCTTCTATTCTTGTCACACTATTAGGAATAACAACTTCTGATAGTTTGCTACATTGGTTGAACGCAGCAGACCCAATAGACTTAATCTCTGCAGGCAACTTAATCGAGATTAAGCGAGACTTTGAACGGAAACTGTTGGGACCTAACACATCGTCCTCGGTACAATAGTTCTCGTAGTAGCAATAGGGATTGGCTACGATGCGAGCCTCCGAGAGATCGAGGTAACGCAGCTCTATCATCTTGTCGTGCAACACCACGATGTCATAGCTATTGATGGTACCAATCACCTTCAGATCAATCACCGATGTTTGATTTGCACTACCTCCGATGGCTGTCAATACAGCTGACGTGTTACTCTCCGCAGTAACATTGATGGTTTGTTTGGCAATGTTGCTTGCAAAGATGCGTGAGGCATAGTCGCTCCATACATTGGCTGTCTTATAATCGGTTATAGCACTACCAGGAACAAGGAATGTAGCAGAGGTTGAGAATGCTTCTGATTCGATGGTGGCAGGCACAGTGTTATCAATCGAGAAGAATGTCTCACCCGTAAATGCATTGTTTCCTATTGTTTTAGCAGAAGACAAATCTACAGAATTCAAATTCGTGGAGGAGAATGCATAATCTCCAATAGTCTCAACCTTTGACAAGTCTATTGAATTGAGATTATAGCACTCTTGGAATGCATAATCTCCAATAGTCTCCACATTAGACAAGTCTATTGATTTGAGATAACGACAATACCGGAATGCCCCCTCCCCAATGTTTTTAACAGTTGCAGGGATTTCAATTGAAGCGAGTTTGTTACACTCTTCATAATACCATTCATTTCCAGCAAAGGCATAATCCCCAATAGATTCCAAAACTGAATTTGGGTCAAACGTGACGGATGTCAGATTGTAATTATAGTAGAATGCATGACTTCCGATTGTTGTAACCGATGCAGGGATATTGATCGAGGACAATTTGCTGTATGCAAAGGCATAATCCCCAATATGAGTAAGAGTAGAGGGCAATATAATGGAGGTAATGTTGGCGGAACTGAATGTATTTTCCAAATGTGTAACAGGGTAATCCGTCCCGTTATAAGGCAAAGCACCGGGCACTGTCACTTCCGTTCCATAATCCGAAGCGCCAGTGATACACATACTGTTGCTATCAGCCAAGTAGCGGTATATCCATTTGATATTATTGCTATCTATGGTGTACATACTGATATTGTCCTTCCAGTTGCTCCATATCGCTGCAGAGCAAAATGTGTCGTATGCATCGGGCGAAACAATAAACTTAGAATTTTCTGTGAACGAATTAGCTTTGATTGTAGCCGGGGTAGATGAATTGATGGTGAATGTAGCATTACTACCTGCAAAGGCGTTAGCCCCAATAACTTTAGCTGAGGACAGGTCGGCAGTTGAGAGATAAGTGTATCGGAATGCACCTTCACCAATTTCTTCTACCTCAGACAGGTTGATAGTCAGGCTTGAATTATGGACAAATGCGTTATTGCCGATTTTCTTCAGCGTAGCGGGAAGTACAACGGATTTTAAAGCACAGCTATTAAAAGCTGAATTACCCAACTCTGTCAAAATAGTGGCAGAAAGGTCAATCGAATTCAAAGAAATACAAGAGCTAAATGCAGAACTACCAATCGATGTCAATGTGGAGGGGAAAAACACAGTACCCAGTTTATCGCAAGAAGAGAAAGCATCATATTCTATCGTCTTCACTTTTGTGGCCGAAAGGTCGGCACTCTGTAACATATCGCAGTTGTAGAAAGCATAGCTTCCAATCTTTTCCAATGCTGTTGCATCTGAAAAGTTGATGGTTTGCAAGTTGTCGCAACCGTAAAATGAATGTGCGCTAATCTCTTTCAATGTAGCGGGCAACGACACAGAAGTGAGCGAAGGACACCCCCTAAATGAAGGTGTAGCCGTGATGGAGGTCTTCGACAAATCAACAGACACGATGTTTTCGTCGTTGGCTAATGAATCACTTATCACGGTTACAGGATATTCTTTTCCTCCACAAGTCAGCGTGGCCGGTACAACGATGTCTGCGCTATACCCCTCTGCTTCTACAATGCGAACGGAAGAACTGGACAGAACATAACAATAAGTCCAAGTGACATTATTTTCATCAGTATGGGTGTATTCCACAACTTCCGAATGGCCATATATTTTTTCTACATAACGTACCCATACCTGAGAATTCTTGTATGCCTCAATAGCGTCATCGGGCACAGCAATACGACTTACTTCATTAAACACATAAGAAATTGAAATGTTATTGCCCAATGAAGTAGGATCTGTAAATGGCAGACTAACCATCTTACAAGATCTAAAAGCTCCATATCCTACAGTTTTCAAAGAAGCAGGCAAAGTCAAAACAAGGCTTTGGCATCCACTGAAAGCTCCACTTTCTATGGAAGTTAATCCTTCGGGAACATTTAAGGTTTTAAGTAAATTTAAGCCATTGAAGACATTCCATCCAATAGAAGTTAAAGAAGATGGAAGAGTGACGGAAGTAATGGAGTATTTACTTTCACTGCCATCGTTAAAAATATCTCCTTCTAAACGTAGCACATTATAACTCTCTTCATCCACTTGGATGGCTTCGGGTACAACAATCTCAGTACCATAATTAGAACATTTGGTGATAACAGCACCATTTATTTGTGTCTGGTTTGCTTCATCCCAATAGCCATTGAGATTATACTCCCACGTCACACCATTCTCATCAGTGTATTCATCGGCCCACGCCACAAAACTGATGCAGCAAAGGCTCAATAGTAAAAATAACTTTTTCATAATTTTGCGTATGTTTTTAAGGTTTATTTTGCAATTGTTTTTTGGCCATCTATGATGTAAATCTCTCCGGTGTTCATCCGGTTGACACGCTGACCTGAGAGGTTATAGATGGTCTGTTGACTATTATCTGACGGAGCTTGAACGGCTTCGATGCCCGTGGTGCCGCCAAGACTGAATACCGCGGTGGAAATGCCGGCGGGAAGTTCCACATAGCATTTGCCGGCGGCAAGCACAAAGGGCGTGTCGCCCACGCGATAGAACTTGGTGCCGGCGCCCTGGTTCTGCATCACATAGCTGCCCTCGGTGAGTTCTTTTGTCACAATTGTACCCACCAGAACCCCACTTTGTACCATACCCTCTTCCGGGTACAGAGTGGCATCTACCGCGCCGCTGAGGGTGCCGGTGAAACCTGTGGCACTACGAAGGATATACGGAGTATATGCCTCCATCTTTTCTACCTTGTCAAGAAAGAGGACATCGCTATTGTATCTGCTGCAAGCGTATGCTTCGAGCGAACCATCGGTGGGCAATTCGTATGCAAAAGGAAGGATGCAGGTGCCATACTGATTTTCGGCCGACACCTTCAGGGTGAGTGTACTGGTAGCGGCAGCCTTGACAGAGGTGCTCACATAATCGGCCGGCTCATACTTGGTTTCATCTACCGTAACGAGTTTCACATTCTTCACCTCGATGTTCACATCACCGGGCTTGAGGTAGGGTGAGGCTTTGACATAGACCTTGAACAACTCGCCGGATGTGGCGGTGAAGACTTCATTGGAAGTACTGATAACGGCCACACGCAGCGTGTTCGATTCGATGGTGCTACAGCTCAGCGAGTGGGTGTAGGATTTCACCTCTTCCATCTCACCCTCTTCATTTTCTTCTTCCTCTACAGTGTAGGGGTAAACACCGGGTTTCACCATCGATACGCGCAACTTGCCACTGTTGTTGTAAGCAAGTTCCAAACCCGAAGGGAGTTGCAAGTCTGCCTGATAGGCAGTGTAAAAGACATCGGAACCTTGAAGGCTCACGGTGAAGGAATAAACATCGGAACTACCCGGATCAACCGTAAGTTCACTGATTACCATTTTGTCGGTGGTTTCAACAGCTTTGGCCACACCTGCCACACAGAGCAGGACGGCTAACAGGAGTAATTTGATTTGTTGCATACGCAAACGGATTTTTCTGTGCCCTCCAGCTACCACAAGGGCATTTTTTGATGAAAGAGGCGTGGAACTGTATGCCACGTCCTAATGTGAAGGTGGTAGGAAAAACCTTTGTGTACAGATGTGGGAATAACAGCTCCACGCATACGCGCGGAGACTATTACGCCAACTCTTGTACACTGTGATTAAGTTTCCTACGCTTTTCACATACAAGATGAAGACATAACGCCTCTTTTTTTCTAACAATGTCTTTGAACCGGGATTAGCCGGTTCGGGGGCAAAGGTACAACTTTTAATGAAGAATAAAGAATGAAGAGGGAAGAA
>CAZDAN010000116.1:0-6848 GCA_964503565.1 uncultured Bacteroides sp. | reverse complement strand
CAGGCGCTTCATCGCCCAATCAAATCGGATGTAATTTGCCATAACTGTCTGCTTTCTAATTTATCTGCCGCAAAAGTACTATTTTATAGTGAGATTCGCAATTATTTCACAAAAATTATAGGGTGAGAATAATACTTAAGTCCGATGCGGAATGCGCTTCGCAAATGTAGGCAAGCTCCGAAAGGCATCATTTGTAAAGATTAGTTCAGAGTTCGATACTAACTCCGCCCATGAAGGTAGCTTTGGGCATGGGGAAGCCGTAGTTGACTTCGTAGCGCCGGGCCAGCAGATTCTCGCCCTTGGCAAAGAGGGAGACGGCGGGAGTGAGGCGGTAGTTGGCCGTGAGATTCCACAGGAGAAACTCCTCCTCCTTGCCTCCATCGCCCACGGTGGTGTGCAGGCCGGCAATGTATTGCAGGCCGGTGGTGAGGCTGAAGGGACCATAGTGGGTGTGTGCCCCCACGTATGCCTTGTGTTCGGGCGCGGCAATGACGGGGTACTCCATGTGGAGGAGACTGTAGTTGGCATTCACCCGCCAATGGGGCGACAGGCGGTAGTCGGCCGACAGTTCAAGGCCGCAGTTCTCCACCTCGTCGATGTTGGTATTCAGCGGGCGGCCGTTCTCGCGGAGCAGCATAATGAGGTTCTCGCCCGTGATGTAAAAGAGGTTGGCTCCCACGCGCAGGTCGCCGTCGAGCAGTGTCTGCTTGTAGGCCAGTTCGTAGTTCAGCGTGCGCTCGGG
Organism: uncultured Bacteroides sp.; assembly: GCA_964503565.1. Lineage (GTDB taxonomy): Bacteria > Bacteroidota > Bacteroidia > Bacteroidales > Bacteroidaceae > Phocaeicola_A. The sequence continues at coordinate 6,106 of CAZDAN010000116.1, read as the reverse complement.
CTTCAGGTCGGGGTTCTGTGGGGGAAACATATACATTTCCTTAATAGTGGGGTTGCGGAATCCCTTGCTCACCATAGCTTTCAGCTCTATCTCATTCGGAAGAGTAAAGGCCAGTCCGCCCTGCGGCACCAGCTCGGTACCCACCTGTGTGTGGTGGTCAACGCGCAATCCGGCATTAAGCGAAAGCCAGTCGGTCAGGCGTTGCTGCACATCCACGTAAGCGGCCAGTTCATCCTCCGTTCTGTCGGCAATCAGGCTCTCGGCGTGCGAAAGGCGGTCTTCGTTCCAAGCATGTCCGCCGAAGTGTGTCCAATCGGCTCCCACCGTCGTGCGGTTACCCGCGAAGAGCGAGAAGGATTCGTAGAGCGAAAGGCCCATCATCAGGTCGTCGTGCATGTAAAGCGTGGTGCGCGGAGTGCCGCCGATGGAATAGCCGTCGTTCACCTCGTGGTGTCCCCAGTTGTAGTAGGCGCGGATGGCTCCCGAACTGTTTCCATAACGGTTGGTCAGGGCCACGGAGGCTGTGCCGCGCGTCACCTGCTGGTCGTTGTCGATAAGGGGGCTGTGCACCTCGCCGGGGTTCTCGGCATCGAAGTAAGTGATGTTCACGTCGCCCACGGCCTGCCAGTGTCCGTTGAGGTCGTAGCCCACCTTGAGGAAGCCGGCATACTGCTCGAAGGTATTGTCGGGGCGATGTCCGTCGGTGCGTCCGTAGTTCAAGCCGATGATGCTGCTGAACTTACCCTTCCGCACCCGCTGTGTCAGCTCGCCCTGCACCGTACCGTAGGAACCGGCCGACAGGCGCACGTGGGTCTTTGCCCCGTCCTCCTTCATCTGTCGGGTGACGATGTTCACCACGCCACCCATGGCGTTGGAGCCATAGAGCAACGAGGCCGGTCCGCGGAGCACCTCCACGCGCTCGGCCAGCATTGTCTGGTAAGCGTCTGTAATAGAGTGGCCATAGAGTCCGGCGTATTGGGGCATACCGTCAATCAGCACCAGCACTCCGGCGTTGGGACTGCTGCCCCCTACCCCACGCAGGGTGAAGGCACCGGCTGCACCGGTTGACACACCGTAGCCCAACACGCCCCGACTGGTGGTGAAGAGGCCGGGCACCTGCTCGTTCAGCGTCGGCAGGATGGAGCTGCGGTGGTGCTCCGTCAGCTTGTCGTGCGAAAGGGTTGTCACCGTCATGGGCAGGTGGCGCACGTCGGTCTCGTGCCGCGTGCCGGTGACTACGATATTGTCCAACAAAATGCTGTCGTTCAACTGTGCATCGGCCACCCGTGGCAAAGCCACGACGGCCATCAACAGGAATAAAGTTTTGTAGTGTTTCATCAGTTTCTGATTTTTATTTAAAAGTATTTGCGCGCAAAGATATACATTTTCCTTTACAAATAGCGAATTCGGACAATATTTTGTTGTTCAAGTGTCTGCCAAATAAGTTTTATAGGTTTAGTTTCCTTTTCTACATTTATTTTTCTTATCTTTGTTCTTCCTAAATTGAACGAATCGCGGACATGGGTGTATGCTACGACAGAACGTTCTGAAACAAAGTATTCACCAATGATTAAAGACAAAAAGGAACAGATGAAACACCAAATTATCAGAATCCTCGTCGGCGTAGGACTGCTGACCGGAGGAATCGCATTTGCCGCCAACCATGCCACCGTGCAGAAGGTGGAACTGCAAGACATTGTATCGCCTACCAAAGTAGAGTACGACTCCGTCTGGTACGCCCGACAGGCAGAAGGATGGGCCAAGGAAATCAAAAGAAATCCCAAGAACGAATATGCGTGGCGGAACTACTATTTGGCGAGCAAATACCAGTTGACGTGGTTCAACCCGAGTCCGTATAGCAAAGAGCGGAGTACAAAGGATGCCACGAACTTCTTGGAAGGCATCCTCATCAATATGGAGAAAAACATTCCCGACTCACACGTGCTGAACATCCTGAGATATTTCCACGATGGGAAATGGGATGAAAAGTACAAAGATGGGGTAATGCGAGCCATTGCCGAGGGGCCGGACGACTTGCTGTTCTTTCCTGACTATGCTGCCTTTATGCTGAAGTGGGGCATGGAAGAGGAACTGACCGCCCTCTGCCAAAAGATGTATGAAAGCGGCGAATACTCGCCCACATTGCTTAACTACGCCTACAATGAACTGGTGGGACTGGAGCCGGGAAGCATCCTGCTGACCTACGGTGATGTGCCCACATATTCCAAACTGCTTATCCAAAAAGGGAAAGGACTGTTTCCCGATGTCCATGTAATATCAATAGCCTTACTTTATTTCGATGATTATCGGAAGAGCGTTTTTACCAAACTTGGCATTCCTCTTGATATTGCTGCGGAAGACCGGAACGGCGAAGGTCTGATTCGCCACATCATCCGCCATAGCAGGCAACTGGTCTATTTCTCGATAAACAGTGCCATTCCTAAAGAGGGATTAAAGGACAGCCTTTACTCCGAAGGGCTTGTGATGCGCTATTCGGCCAAGCCGTATGACAACATTTCCATCAAAAGACAGAATTATGAGAAGAGATACCTGCTCGACTATCTGCAAGAGTCGTTTCACTCTGAACGTTATACGGCGTATGCCAATAAAGGGAAAATAAACTATGCGGTGGGATTCCAATCGCTGCTCAAGCACTACCGCGAAGCAGGCGACAAGGCTCACATGGAAGAGTTGTACAGCCTGTTGCGAAAGGTTATCAGTGTTGCAGAACTGACCCCGGAAAGAGAAGAAGGATATATGAACTTCATCAACGAAGCGTATGAAGGCAAATGACACCGACGAACGGCTGATGCAACTCGTCGGGCGGGGCGACCATGAGGCTTTTCGCGAGCTGTACGGTCGCCACGCCCGCCGGCTGCAGGGTTTCTTCCTGCGAATGTTGGAACACGACTCCGACAAGGCAGCCGACTTCACACAGGAGTTGTTCATGAAGGTCTATGAACAGCGCCGTCGCTTCGATGCCCGGCAAAGCGACTTCACCACCTGGCTCTATGCCATGGCCTACAACCTTTGCAAGAACGAATACCGCCACTTGGAAATCGTAAGGACACACAGGGACGAACTGATTGACAGGAACGAGAACTGCATCCCCGAAAAGGAGTGCAACTACGACAAAGAGCAAAGGCGCAGCCAGTTGCGGAAGTCCATCGCATCGCTGCCCGCCGAACAGCGAAACGCCTTCATACTACGCTACCAGGAGGAACTTTCGGTGAAAGAAATCGCCCACATCCTGGATGTGCCCGAAGGAACTGTGAAATCGCGCCTGCACTACGCCCTGCTGAAGGTGCAGAAGGAGATGAAACCATTCAAATAAATGAATCATTAAAAAAAGTGACTATGAACGATAACGAATTGAACGAACTGGAGAAAAGTGCCGACATCCACAACCTGCTGGAGGAGGTGCGGACGATGCGAGACGAAGAAAACGGACAGACCGTCCCCCCACCCGTCGACTTCCTGTTGGAACGGATAGAGAGGAAGGAAGGGAAAAGAGGTGCAAGCATTTCCCCCTGGTGGTTGGTAGCCGCTTGCCTGACAGGCTTGTGCGCCGGCATTGCCATGCCCCGCCCGTGGGAAGAGAAGCCCCATCAGCTGCTCTCCACCCAACTGCGCATCGACACCATCGACACCTCCTTAGGCGAAAGCCTTACCCAAGAGGGATTCCCGTTCCATCTGGTCGTTGCGATGTGAGAAAAGGTGAAGGACTACCCATGTGCAGAACGCTCCATGCCTTAAGGTTCCGCCAAATTGGCAACAAAAATCCCATTTGATTGGCTTGTTGACAAGAAAAAGATGTATCTTTGCGGCCTATAATATATATAAGGTATGAAAAACTTGAAAAAGACTCTTTGGAGCGTTTTGCTCTTTATGGCAACTGCGGTGCAGGCACAGACCGCGGCTGAAGCGGATGCTGCCCGCTACTTCTCCAACCGGGCTTTCGGTTGGGGAACATGCAGCAATGTGGAAGGTAAAGCCTATGTGTTGAACGGCGGTATGCGCGTGGCTGAGCCGAAAACCATCGTGCTCTACGCCAGTGGGGACGACGACCGCCAGGCCATCATGGATGCCATCACCGACAACGACATCATCATCTTAGACGGCTCGAAGGGCGACTTTATCATCTCCAAGAGCATGTCCATCTACGGACTGAAGAACAAGACCATTGTGGGACGCGGTGGAGCACGCCTCTGCACCCGGTGGTACATCACGCCGGAGCTGAAACAGGCGCTGGTGGCGGCCAACCTGGGACAATACTCCAGCAGTTCGGGCACAGGCGGCACGCTGAGCAACGGAGCACAGGTGGACGAGGCGCGCGAGATGCACACCCGTCAGACCATCCTCGACTTCACGGGCGACAACTCCGAGGCGTACCGCAACTCGGGATTCTTTCAGATAAACACCGCGAACGAGAACATCATCTTCCGCAACCTCGTCTTCGTTGGTCCCGGCAGTGTGGACGTGGGCGGGGCTGACATTATCAGCAACAACGGCGCCACCCACGTGTGGATTGACCATTGCGAGTTCATCGACGGCATGGACGGCAACCTCGACAGCGGCAAGCGCGAGGGAAGCGAGCAGTTTGTCACCTACTCGTGGAACATCTTCCGCTACACCGACCGCAGCTATTCCCATCCCTACTCCAACGGCATGGGGTGGAACAAGGGGTATCTGCAATACGCCACCTATTCCTACAACATCTGGGGCGACGGATGCAACCGCCGTCTGCCGCAGGCCGATTGGGTCTATCTCCACATGGCCAACAACTACTACAACTGTGCAGGCAACAGTGCGGCCATCACCGTCAATGCCAACTCCCATGCGCTAATTGAGGGAAACTATGCCGCCAGTGGAGTGAATAGTCCCTTCAGTCCCGGCAACTACAGCGACCTTTATTACCTTGCCCGCAACAACTACGGCTTTGGTGCCTACAACAACAAGTCCAACACCTCCATCTCCCTGGAAGTTCCCTATGAATATCCCCTTATCCCCGTGGACAGTGTGCCCGCCGTGTTGCAAGGCCGCCACGGAGCGGGTGCCACCATCGACGACCTGATTGAGGCGTTCCTCTCCATCGAATACCCTTCTGCCCCCGAGGACACCGAGATTCCCGAACTGCCCGACGGACTGGTTTACAAAGAGATTACCGAAGACTGGGTATTCCTCACTACGGCCGACAACATTGCCGCGCAGACGGAGATGTGGATACGCGGTGGTGAAAGTGCCTCTACCAAAGCCGGCACCATCGACCCGACTACGGGCGAAACGGTGGAGAAGTACAGCGGGGGTGGCATCATGCTGAAACAGGGCAACAGCACCAAGTCCCTCGCGACCTACGTCACGGGAGTGAAGCAACTGACCGCCTACGGCTGCACGGCAGGCAGCACCGACCGCACGCTGAAGGTGACGGCCACAGCACACGACGGCACGGTGGTTTCAGGGAAAGGCACCTCTTCGGGCTATGTCTCTACCGCCGTCACGCTGGACCTCAATCCCGGCAAGGGATACCACATTGAATACACCGGCGTGCTTGCCGGCGACGAGGAAAGCGGAGCCGACATGGTGTTGCACGGCATCAGGTTCGTGGCCGGCGCGGGCGCTGAAGGCATAGAAGCGACTCCCGCAACCCCGGAAAAGGCAGATGTGTACAGCATACAAGGCATCCTGCTGAAGCGCCAAGTGCTCCTCGCAGAACTGGAGTACAGCCTGCCGCGCGGCCTCTATCTGGTGAACGGGCGCAAACTGTGGGTGAAATAATCTGTAGAGTTACCGACTCAGAAGAGAAGGAGTCAAAATGATGGAGGTGCGTCAAAATGCTGACGGCCTCTGTCATTCTATATTTGCATTTTTGATACACTCCTAAGACGTTAATTGGCGTGAATCCGTTCTCATACTATATTCGTTACACCTTTATACTATATAGTATTCGCCCGAACCGAGCGGTCGGAGATCAGACCATTCTGAAGTCGAAAAGATGATTCTCAAGCAGAACACGTCCGATAGCGTCTTTAATGATGAAGAATCAGAGCTTCTTCTTTCAAAATGAACGATAAATTTGATAAAAGGCTGTCATTTTGCTTTAAAAATA
>CAZDAN010000115.1:0-6927 GCA_964503565.1 uncultured Bacteroides sp. | reverse complement strand
TTCCTTAATTCTTATAATTACGTGTCTGTACCTTAATAGCCTCGTACTTCAGTTCTTCCTTGTGGAGAACGGGTTCCTTGTCGTCGCTGCCCTGATATTCCCAGCAAGATACGTAGAAGCAGTTTTCATCGTCGCGCTTGGCTTCGCCCTCTTCGGTCTGGTACTCTTCGCGGAAGTGGCCGCCGCAGCTCTCGTTACGGCTGAGCGCATCGTAGGCGATGAGCTGACCCATGGTGATGAAGTCGTCCAGACGGATGGCCTTGTCCAACTCGATGTTCATGCCTTCCTTGTCACCGGGGATGAAGAGGTTGGTGTCGAACTCTTTGCGGATTTCCTTCATCTTGGCAATACCCTCCTTCAACCCTTCAGCCGTACGGGCCATACCTACGTAGTCCCACATGATGCGGCCGAATTCCTTGTGGATAGAGTCAACCGAGCGCTTACCCTTGATGTTCATCAGCTTGTCAATCTTAGCCTGAACAGCCTTCTCTGCCTCGATGAACTCGGGCAGGTCCTTAGAGAAACGAGGAACGGTAATCTGGTCGGCCAGATAGTTCTGGATAGTATAAGGAAGCACGAAGTAACCGTCGGCCAATCCCTGCATGAGGGCAGAGGCACCGAGGCGGTTGGCACCGTGGTCAGAGAAGTTACACTCACCGATAGCGAAGAGTCCCTTCACAGAGGTCTGCAATTCATAGTCAACCCACACACCACCCATGGTATAGTGGATAGCGGGATAAATCATCATCGGGTTGTAGTAGTCGCGACCGTTGGCAGAGGTGCGCTTCTCGCCGGGGTTCACGTCGGTAATCTCCTCGTACATGTCGAAGAGGTTGCCATAACGCTGGCGGATAACGTCGATGCCCAAACGCTGGATAGCCTCAGAGAAATCGAGGAACACGGCAAGACCGGTGTTGTTCACGCCGAAGCCTGCGTCGCAACGCTCCTTGGCGGCACGGCTGGCCACGTCGCGGGGAACAAGGTTACCGAAAGCCGGATAGCGGCGCTCCAGGTAATAGTCGCGGTCTTCCTCGGGAATCTGCCATCCCTCCTTGGTGCCGGCCTGCAAAGCCTTGGCGTCCTCCATCTTCTTGGGAACCCAGATGCGGCCGTCGTTACGCAGAGACTCTGACATCAATGTCAGCTTCGACTGCTTGTCGCCGTGGATAGGAATACAGGTGGGGTGAATCTGCACGTAAGCGGGGTTGGCCATGTAAGCACCCTTGCGGTAGCAAGCCATAGCAGCCGTACAGTTACATCCCATCGCGTTGGTAGAAAGGAAGTAGGCATTTCCGTAACCGCCCGTAGCGATAACCACCGCGTGGGCGGCAAAACGCTCCAATTTACCAGTCACCAGGTTCTTGGCAATGATACCACGGGCACGTCCATCAACGATGACTACGTCCTGCATCTCATAGCGGGTGTAGAGTTTCACCTTGCCGGCACCCACCTGACGGCTCAGTGCAGAGTAGGCACCGAGGAGGAGCTGCTGGCCGGTCTGACCCTTGGCGTAGAAGGTACGTGACACCTGAGCGCCACCGAATGAGCGGTTGTCGAGCATACCGCCGTATTCGCGGGCAAAGGGAACACCCTGAGCCACACACTGGTCGATGATACTGTTTGACACCTCAGCCAAGCGGTAAACGTTGGCTTCGCGGGCACGGTAGTCACCACCCTTCACGGTGTCGTAGAACAAGCGATAGACAGAGTCACCGTCGTTCTGATAGTTCTTGGCGGCATTGATACCACCCTGTGCGGCAATTGAGTGCGCACGACGGGGAGAGTCCTGAATACAGAAGTTCAGCACGTTGAATCCCATTTCGCCGAGTGAGGCAGCGGCCGAAGCACCGGCCAAGCCCGTACCCACGACGATGATGTCGAGGCGGCGTTTGTTAGCGGGGTTCACCAGTTTCTGGTGAGCCTTATAGTTCGTCCATTTCTCGGCCACAGGACCGGCAGGAATCTTAGAATCTATTGTTGACATAGTTTTCTTTGTTTTTTATTTGTTAATTAGGAGACCCACCTGCATCCTCCCCTGTGAGGGAGGGCTTTAAGAATGCTTGGCTATCTACTCCCCTCCATACAGGGAGGGGTTAGGGGGTGGGTCCGTTATTCTTTAGCAGCAAGCACCACAGCCCATCAGGCTCTTCACGTAGAAGGCAATCACCACGGCAGCAAAGCCCAACACCACGATGGTAGTGTAGATCTTAGAGATGCAGATCCAGCGGTTCAGCCACACCTGGTTGTTCCATCCCAATGTCTGCATAGCGCTCCAAAAACCGTGATTCAAGTGGAACCAGAGGGCACCCAACCACACGAGGTAAAGCACCACGTTGATGATGCAGCTGAATGTTACCTGGATGTGGTACACACCGTTGGTCACATTAGCCATAGTAGCAGCATCGAGGTGAGCACCGCTCATGTGCATGATTTCGGGCAACTGCATCTTAGCCCAGAAGTGTGCCAAGTGCAAGCCTAGACCCACAATGACGATAATACCCAGAACGAGCATGTTCTGTGATGCCCACTCCACTTTGTCTTTACGACGTTCAGTCACAGCATAGCGCTCGCTTCCACGTGCTCTACGGTTCTGGATTGTCAGCCAGAAGGCATAGATGATGTGAATCACGAACAAGGCCGCCAAACCGGCCGTTGCCACCAGCGCATACCAGTTGGCACCCAAGAACTCACAAATCATGTTGTAGCCCTCGGCAGAAATCAGTGCCACCAGGTTCATAGCCATGTGAAACGTCAGAAACAGGATAAGGGCAACACCGGTAACGGACATCACCACTTTCCTTCCTACAGTTGAATTACTTAACCACATAGTTTTTTGTTTTTTGGTTTTTGATGATTATTAAATAAATTGTTAGTTATTCCTTCGTCCCGCCCCACTACAAAATACAGCGAGGGCATAGATTAGGGTGCAAATTTAAAGCAAATAAAGGGAAGATGCAAACAAATAACGAAAAAATTCTATATTTGCCGCAATTACTCGATTATTAGGGAAAGAAAGAGCGAGAAGTAAAGAAGAGTGCAAAGATATGGACTATGGAAATCCATCGCTTGACTATGGAAGTGCAAACGTGGACTATGAAAGGCCATAACAGACCTGAAGAACCGCATCTTGAGGCCTGAAGAACCGTATCTTGAAGCCGAAAGAACCGTATCTTGAAGCTTGAAGATTTGAATCTTCGAAAGAGGACTTGCCGCCGAGCCGCCTATATTACGGGAAATGTATATAACGTGCGTGTGGGCGCGAGGATTTTAGAGAATTTAACTATTGCGTCTCGCCCACACGCACACGCGTATTACCCTATTTCGCGTAATAGGCGGCTCGGCGGCAAGCTGCATATTGAAAAGAAGTAGAATGAGAGAGTAAAATATTGAACATTATTCTTTTACATCTCCTTATTTTGTCTTATCTTTGCACCTCGAAAACTACTACGCGAGAAAACAAAAGGAGTAAAAACAATTAAAACAATAGGAACAAAATGAATAAACAACTACTTACATTGGCCGCCACAATACTGATGGCAGTACAAGGAACGGTATGTGCACAGAATCCCACAATCACCTACTACAACGAGGACTTCCAGAGCGGAAAGCCTCAGAATATGATCTATTTGGATGGGGACGGACGGACAATCACCGACGAACTGAAGGGTACAGGATTGGAGTGTGGCACCTGGCACATCGTGCGCAACAGCTACACCGACACCAACTTCTTCATGGCCAGCACCTCGTCTTTCTCCGAACCGGGAAAGGCCAACGACTGGATGATTACCCCCAACATCAAAATCTATGGCGAAGGAGCCACACTGACGTGGAAGTCCATGTCGCTGTCGGCAGTTAAAAAAGATGGCATCAAAGTGTACATCTCTACCAGCGGATACAGTATGGAGGACTTCGAAGCCGAACCCATCTTCACCAGCGAATCTGAAAGTGCGGCTGATTGGCAGACCCACAATGTGAGATTGGACAAATATGCCGGAAAGTTCATACATATCGCATTCGTGAACGACAGCTACGACAAGTACGTGCTCTGCTTGGACGACATCAAGGTGACAGGTCCCGTTGCCGACGTGGATTGCCGCCTGCAGACCCCCATCATGACCGACACGGGCAAGGCACAGATGTCATTTGCTCTGACCAACAACTATGCCGACGTAATCAACCACTGCAAGATGAATTACATCATCGACGGACAGACCTTCACCAAGGAATTTACCGGGCTGAACCTGACCAAGGGCAATTCGACAGTGTTGACTGATGAAAAGGAGATCAGCGTACCCCTGAACACCACCTGCCACTACGAAGCATGGATGGAAATTGAGGGTGACCGGTATGCCTCCCAGTACGATTCCATCCGTGGAACCTACTTCATCAGCAACCGACGCACGCTGTTGGAAGAGGGAACAGGAAACTGGTGTTCGAACTGCCCGGCAGGCGAGGTGGCCATGCATTACATGGAGGAGAACTATCCCGACAACGTGGTGGTGATTGCCATACACGGCGGACAACCCACCGAGCCTATGATTTTCGAAGGTTATATCAACTTCTTGGGTTATACGGGATTCCCCACAGTGATAACCGACCGCAAGTGGTTAAGCGTACCAATGAACATGGACGACGACTATAACTTCTCGCTCATGGAGAAGGGTGTGGAATACTACTACCAGCTGGCCCAGCGCGAATTGGCCGAGGCCGAACTGAACGGTACAGCCGTATTGACCGACCCCACCACGAACAAGATAGAGATTAACCTCAACAGCCGCTTCGTCAACGACTTCAAGAAACACGAGTTTGACATTGCCCTCATCCTGTCAGAAGACAGTGTGACGGCTCCCAACGGTTCAATGTACGTACAGGAAAACGCCTATTCGCAAAGCGTCTATCAGGATGTGGCCATCTGCGGATTGAAGGATACCCTGCCCGCCTGCGGAGGATGGGCCTATCAGAAGGCACAGGTACGCACGAAGTTCAACCACGTGGCACGCGCCGCCTACAACGGTTCATTTGCCGGCTACGAAAATGACGACCAGCTGCCTGCCACCTTACAGGGAGGCATCCTCTACAACAGCCAATACACATGGGAAATCACCGAAGGAGTGGTGAACAACATCGAACGCACCTCCATCGTAGCCCTGATGACTGATGCCACCGGCTCTATCGTGAACTGCTGCAAGATGCCCGTCGTCACCGACCCCAATGCCATCGACCGTGTAGAAACGTCTTCTGATGCCACCATCACCGCCATCTATGCCCCCAATGGTGCACAGGTGAATGCCCTGCAGCCGGGCCTCAACATCGTAACCTACACCGATGCACAAGGCCGCACCTTTACCCGCAAAGTACTGAAATAATCCATTAACAATAAAACAACTGAAACAATGAATTTCTATGCCAAACTGACTGTCCTGTTGGCGCTTTTGCTAATGCTGCCAACACTGGCCACAGCCAAGGGCTACGACCGTGAAAAGTACAACTTCAACCCCGAATGGCTGCTGCACATTGGCGACCTGGAGGGAGCAGAGAAAACCGATTTTCCCGATGCGGATTGGAAGAAAATAACCCTGCCACGTGCACACAACGAGGATGAGGTGTTCAAGGTAGATATCAAACATCTGACCGACACCATCGCTTGGTATCGCAAGCACTTCCGTCTGCCCAAGACGGCCAAAAACAAAAAAGTGTTCATCGAGTTCGAGGGCGTGCGCCAAGGAGCCGACTTCTACCTGAACGGCCACTATCTGGGCTTGCACGAGAACGGTGCCATGGCCGTGGGTTTCGATCTCACACCTTATATCAATTATGGCGGCGAGAACGTGATGGCCGTGCGCACCGACAACAACTGGGACTACCGCGAACGGGCCACCAACACGAAATATCAGTGGAGCGACCGCAACTTCAATGCCAACTACGGCGGACTGCCCAAAAACGTGTGGCTGCACGTGACCGACCGCCTGTATCAGACGTTGCCACTGTACAGCAACATGAAGACCACGGGCGTTTATATCTACGCTAAGGACATACAGGTGAAGAGCCGCACAGCCATCATCCATGCCGAATCGGAGGTGAAGAACGAGTACAAGAAGGCCATGACGGCAAACTACGAAGTGGAGGTAATCGGCCTCGACGGCCAATCGGTGGCCACGTTCAAGGGCGAGCCTGTCAGCATCAAAGGGGGCGAGACGGCCACCCTCAGTGCCGAAGCACCGCTCACCGGTCTGCACTTCTGGAGTTGGGGCTACGGCTATCTGTACAAAGTAAAGACGCGCCTCGTGGTGGATGGCGATGTGATGGACGAGGTGGTGACCCGCACGGGCTTCCGCAAGACCCGCTTCGGCGAAGGCAAGGTGTGGATCAACGACCGCGTGCTTCAATTCAAAGGCTATGCCCAGCGCACCAGCAACGAATGGCCGGGCGTGGGTCTGAGCGTGCCCGCTTGGATGAGCGACTACAGCAACGGACTGGCCGTAGAGGGAAATGCCAACTTCTTCCGCTGGATGCACATTGCAGCCTGGAAGCAGGACATTGAGAGCTGCGACCGCGTGGGTGCCATGCAGATGCTACCCGCCGGCGATGCAGAGAAGGACCGCCAAGGCCGCCAATGGGAACAGCGCACGGAGCTGATGCGCGACCTCATCATCTATAACCGCAACAATCCCAGCGTCATCTTCTACGAATGTGGAAACGAAAGCATCAGCCGCGAACACATGGTGGAGATGAAAGCCATCCGCGACCAGTACGACCCCCACGGCGGACGCGCCATCGGCAGCCGCGAGATGCTCGACATCCGCGAGGCAGAGTATGGCGGCGAGATGCTCTACATCAATAAAAGCTGTCACCATCCCATGATAGCCACCGAATATTGCCGCGATGAGGGACTGCGCAAGTACTGGGACGACTACAGCTACCCCTACC
>CAZDAN010000114.1:0-6957 GCA_964503565.1 uncultured Bacteroides sp. | reverse complement strand
CTCTCAACACTCGCACCTGAAACGAGCGCGTCTACCATTCCGCCACCTGGGCATTTGAAGCAAGAACCCTGCGGTTCAAAATGTGCAACCAACATTTCAAAGAGCGGAAAACGAGGCTCGAACTCGCGACCCCAACCTTGGCAAGGTTGTGCTCTACCAACTGAGCTATTTCCGCATTAGAACGCTTGCCATATCAGTTATTTCTGATTTGCGGGTGCAAAGGTAGGACTTTTTCAGTTAATACGCAAACTTTCGAGGAGATATTTTTCGAGAATTTTCAAGTTCAGTATATAACCCACTGATTGTCAAGCCAAGCAAAATACACATACAAACGCGGATTACACCAGTAAAACACGAATTTTCTACTCTTCGTGCATCGGTGTAATCCGCGCTTTAGAAAAAGAATATATTAGTTGTTTATTTGCGCAAAGCTGCAATGTAACCAAGAGCTTCACGGCACTTTTCGGTCACGTATGTCCAATCTTCGGCCTCCACCTTATCTTTAGGGAAGAGTTTTGAACCCATGCCCACACAGAAAACACCAGCCTTGAACCAAGCGGTGAGGTTTTCTTCGGTAGGCTCTACACCACCGGTCACCATCAGCTTCGACCACGGCATTGGAGCCATCAAGCCTTTTACCAACTTAGGACCGAGTACATCACCAGGGAATACCTTGCAGAGGTCACAACCCACTTCCTGAGCAGCACCTACTTCTGACACACTTCCACATCCGGGAGTGTAAGCCACAAGACGACGGTTGCAAATCTTGGCTATCTCAGGATTGAACAAAGGACCTACAACGAAGTTGGCACCCAACTGAAGGTAAAGAGCTGCCGTAGCGGGATCAACCACTGAACCGATACCCAATGCCATTTCAGGACATTCCTTAGCGGCATACTTCACCACTTCGGCAAACACTTCGTGGGCGAAATCGCCACGATTAGTAAACTCAAATGCACGCACGCCACCATCGTAACAAGCTTTCACGACTTTCTTGGCCACCTCGGCATCCTTATGATAGAACACGGGCACCATACCTGTAGCACCCATCTTGTTCAATACTGCAATCTTATCAAATTTTGCCATAATCACACATGAATTTATCGTTGAACACGACCGTTGGCATTACCACCTGCAAGGCTCTCCACCTCATCTACTGAAACGAGATTGAAGTCACCATTGATTGTATGCTTCAGCGCTGAAGCTGCCACGGCAAATTCGAGAGCTTCGCCCTGAGTCTCCTTTGTCAAAAGACCATGAATGACACCACCCGAGAAAGAGTCACCACCACCTACGCGGTCGATAATAGGATTGATGTCGTAACGCTTGGATGTGTAGAACTCCTTACCATTATAAATCATAGCCTTCCAGCCATTGTGAGTGGCCGAGAATGACTCACGCAGAGTAGAGATGACATACTTGAAACCAAATTCTTTAGCCATCTGCTCGAAGATTCCCTTGTAGCCTTCGGCATCGGTATTTCCACCTTCAACGTCTGCGTCGGGTTTGAAACCAAGACAAAGCTCCGCATCTTCCTCATTACCGATACACACATCTACATATTGCATCAAAGGACGCATGATAGACTGAGCTTTCTCCTTTGTCCACAGTTTCTTACGGAAGTTAAGGTCAACAGATACGGTCACACCATGACGCTTGGCAGCTTCGCAAGCCAGCTTGGTCAATTCAGCCGCCTTGTCAGAAATAGCGGGTGTGATACCTGACCAGTGAAACCAATCGGCACCTTCCATGATGGCATCAAAATCAAAATCACAGGGGTCGGCTTCGGCGATAGAAGAACCGGCACGGTCATAGATTACCTTGCTGGGACGCATAGAAGCACCAGTTTCCAGATAATAGATTCCCACACGATTACCACCACGAGCAATGAAGTCTGTATTTACGCCATACTTGCGCAGCGCATTCACTGCCGACTGACCGATTTCATGAGTCGGTAATTTGGTTACGAAATATGCATCGTGACCATAGTTGGCACAGCTGACAGCCACATTGGCTTCACCACCGCCATATACCACATCAAACACATCAGATTGAACAAAACGACGGTTTCCCGGAGTTGAAAGGCGGAGCATAATCTCACCTAACGTTACTACTTTTCCCATAATAGTTTATTTATGAATATGTTATATATAAGATTTTCATCTCTTTCTGTCACACAACAATAGGACAAGAGCACTGCCAAAAGATTTTTTCCTTCAGAGCACACCCATCTGTGTGCGAGCACAAAGGTACGCCATAATTTCCTAATTACCTAAAAAAACAGACAATAATTGCCTTTTTACAAAGAAATTTCCCTCTTATGCATGTATATTTCACAAATTATGCTTAATTTCGTGCCCGTTAACAAACAAAGACATTCAACTATAGGGTATTTAAAGGACAGGAATCCCTTCCTATACCTTGTTATATATAAAGAGAGTAAGATATGGAAAACTTGCCTGAAAGAATCCGCATCAAGGACATTGCCCGCTTGGCCGAAGTGTCGGTAGGCACCGTTGACCGCGTGTTACACGACCGTCCGGGAGTGTCAGAGAGCAGTAAAAAACGGGTAGAGAAGATTCTGAAAGAACTGAATTATCAGCCGAACATGTATGCCAGTGCCTTGGCTTCAAACAAGAAGTACCATTTCATCTGCATGCTTCCCCAACATAATGAAGGCAGTTATTGGTGCGACATTGAGAAAGGATTGCATCAAGCCGTCAGCACCTTTAACGATTTCCACATATCCATCAGCCCTATATATTATGACCCTTATCACCCCGAGACATTCGATGTCTGTACGAAGGATATGATGGAAGAAAATCCCGATGGCGTAGTAATTTCTCCTACCCTACCTGAAAAAACTTTTTCCCTCGTAGGGGAATTAAACAAGGCCGATATTCCCTTTGTTTTCGTCGATTCCAATCTGCCCGAACTGAATCCGTTGGCCTTTTTCGGGCAAGACTCGGTACAGAGCGGATATTTCGCGGGAAGTATGCTGATGCTGTTGGCACAAAAGGAAAATCAGGTAGTCATCTTCCGTCATGTGCATGGAGGAAAGACGGCTCTGATGAACCAACAACGCTTTCGGGAAAAAGGTTTTCGCGAATACATGAGCAAATATCATTCTGAGTGCCAAATACTGGAACTGGACATAGATGTAAAGCTCTCCCCCCAAGAGGTATATGCCCTGCTCGACAACTTCTTTGCTTTGCACCCATGCATCAAATGCGGACTTACCTTCAACTCACAAGTGGGAGTTTTCGGCGAATACATCGAACAACACGGCCTCAGCAACTTCCATCTGTTGGGTTACGACTTACTTGAACGCAATGTCAAGTGCCTCAAAAATGGTTCTGTACGTTTCCTTATCGCACAGCAGCCTATCACACAAGGATATAACAGTATCGACGGACTTTGCCGCCACCTTATCTTCAAAAAAGAGGTGAAACAACTCAATTACATGCCAATCGATCTGCTGACGGCCGACAATGTGGATTATTACATTGAAGCACACGAAAAGTAGAACCAATCGGATAAAACAACATAAAGAATAACAATATCAAGAACTATCATGGAGACAAAGTATTTGAAAATCAACCCGGCAGATAATGTCGCCGTGGCTATTCAGGCGCTGAATGCCGGAGAAGAAATAATCATTGACGGACAAGAAATCACCGTATTGCAAGACACCCCGGCCGGACATAAAGTGATGCTGACCGATTTGAACGAGGGAGAAGACATCATCAAGTATGGTTATCCCATCGGACACGTTACCGAAAACGTAAAGAAGGGCCAGTGGGTGAACGAAAAACAGATAAAGACCAACTTGGCCGGTTTGCTTGAGTACACCTACAATCCGGTGAAGGTAGATCTCGACATCCCTGACGAAGGACTCACCTTCAAGGGCTACCGCCGCAAGAACGGCGATGTGGGTGTACGCAACGAAGTGTGGATTATCCCTACCGTGGGTTGTGTGAACGGTGTGGCCAACCAACTGGCCGAGCGCCTGCGTCAGGAGACGGGCAGCAAGGGAGTGGACGCCATCGTATCTTTCCCCCACAACTATGGTTGCTCCCAGTTGGGCGACGACCACGAAAACACAAAAAAAATTCTGCGCGACATGGTACTCCATCCCAATGCCGGAGCCGTATTGGTTGTCGGCCTCGGATGCGAGAACAACCAACCGGATGTATTCAAGGAGTTTGTGGGCGAAGTGGATTCTGAGCGTGTGCAATACATCGTTACCCAAAAGATAGAAGGCGATGAGGTGGAAGAGGGCATGAAGGTGCTCCGCCAAATCTACGA
Source organism: uncultured Bacteroides sp. (assembly GCA_964503565.1). Classification (GTDB taxonomy): domain Bacteria; phylum Bacteroidota; class Bacteroidia; order Bacteroidales; family Bacteroidaceae; genus Phocaeicola_A. The sequence goes on along the minus strand of CAZDAN010000114.1, from coordinate 2,649 downwards.
AGTGGCCAGCAAAGACGTGCGCACCGACGTACCTCTGAGCGAATTGCGCGTAGGCCTCAAGTGTGGAGGCTCCGACGGTTTTTCGGGCATCACGGCCAATCCCCTGTTAGGCATGTTCAGCGACTTCCTCATCGCACAAGGCGGCACGTCCGTTCTCACCGAAGTGCCCGAAATGTTCGGTGCCGAGACCATTCTGATGAACCGTTGCGAAAACCAAGCGCTGTTCGAACAGACGGTGAGCCTCATCAACGATTTCAAGAGTTACTTCCTTTCTCATGGTGAACCCGTGGGTGAGAATCCTTCACCCGGAAACAAGGCCGGTGGTATCTCTACCCTCGAAGAAAAAGCCCTCGGTTGTACACAAAAGTGTGGCAAAGACTACGTACGTGGTGTCATGGGATATGGCGAACGCCTCTCACACAAGGGCCTCAACCTGCTCTCCGCACCGGGCAACGACCTGGTAGCCTCCACTGCCCTCGCCTCTTGCGGATGCCACATCGTACTCTTCACCACCGGTCGTGGAACTCCGTTCGGCACCTTTGTGCCCACCATGAAGATTTCCACCAATTCGACATTGGCCAAGAACAAACCCACGTGGATTGACTTCAACGCCGGTGTAATCGTCGAAAACGAACCGATGGAGGTCACCTGCCGCCGCTTCATCGACTACGTCATCCGCGTGGCCAGTGGCGAAGAGGTGAACAACGAAAAGAAGGGCTATCGCGAAATAGCCATTTTCAAGACAGGCGTAACACTTTAAAAAAGTAAAGAACGAAGAGTGAAAAGTGAAGAATCATATCGCCCGCTTATTGATTCTTTGCTTTTCACTCCTCATTTGTTACCCTGCCACCAACCATAGCAACGCAGCGAATTGCCATAGTTTACAGTCCATTTTTCACTCACATGCCGAATCGTAAATTCTTCGCCCTCTCTCCCCTGTTCGTCTTCTTGGGCCTTTACCTTGTCACCTCCATCATTGTGAACGATTTCTACAAGGTGCCCATCACCGTCGCCTTTACCGTGTCGTCCGTTTATGCCATCTGCATTACCCGAGGAATCCCTTTGAGCGAACGTATCGAACGCTTCTCGAAAGGAGCCGCCACCTCCAGCACCATGCTGATGATATGGATATTCATCTTAGCCGGAGCCTTTGCCCAGTCAGCCAAGACGATGGGCGCGGTAGATGCTACGGTAAACCTCACCCTCCAAATCCTTCCCGAAAGCATGTTGCTCCCCGGCCTTTTCCTGGCCGCCTGCTTCATTTCGCTCTCCATCGGCACCTCGGTCGGCACGGTGGTAGCCCTCACTCCCATGGCCATCGGCGTGGCTGAACAGACGGGGGGCAATTTGCCCATGATTGTTGCCATCGTGGTAGGTGGTTCTTTCTTCGGCGACAATCTCTCCTTTATCTCCGACACCACCATCGTTGCCACCCAGACACAACATTGCCGCATGAGCGACAAGTTCAAGGCCAACATCCGCATCGTACTCCCTGCCGCCCTTTTGGTGTTGGGATGGTACATCCTCAAAGGATTATCCATCGAAGTTTCCACGGAACAAACCTCCGTCGAGTGGTATAAAGTCATCCCCTACATTGCCGTACTCATCACCGCTCTTATGGGCATGAACGTCCTGTCGGTTCTCACCTTGGGACTCTTCCTCACCGGCGTCATCGGTATCTGCACCGGCTGCTACGACTTCTTCGGTTGGTTCGACTCCATGGGGAAAGGCATCCTTGGCATGAGCGAACTCATCATCGTCACCCTTTTGGCCGGAGGTATGCTCGAGCTCATCCGCTTCAATGGCGGCATCGACTACATTATCGAGAAAATCACCCGCCGCATCCGTGGCAAACGCGGTGCCGAGTTCACTATTGCCTCCCTCGTCATGCTCACCAACGTATGCACGGCCAACAACACGATTGCCATCATGACCGCAGGCCCCATAGCCCACGACATCGCCACACGCTTCGGAGTGGATAACCGCAAGAGTGCAAGCATTCTCGACACGTTCAGCTGCATCACCCAGAGCCTTATCCCATACGGTGCCCAGCTCTTGATGGCAGCAGGCCTTGCCGGCATCTCCCCCGCCAGCCTTATCGGCTATCTCTATTATCCGATGGTAATGGGAATCTTTGCCCTGCTCAGCATCGTCTTCCGCTATCCCCGGAAATATTCGTGACCCAAGCGTTGCAAATCCCCCCTTCACTCCCGCCCCCTTTCAAAGGCAGAAATCTGCCGACGAACCTTAGATTCGTTGTGGGATTCAAGAAGGAGATTCTACGAAAAAAAGGCAGAATTTGAGGGGAAAACTCTTGATTTAAGTCAAAAAACATGTTATAAAACACAAAAAACAGGATATTTCCCTTGCAGATACCAAATAAAGCAGTACCTTTGCATCAAGTTTTTCATGGTATTAGATTTAAGGTTAATAAAGGTTGGGTCAAGGCGTTGACCCTTTTTTTGTATCTATACGTTTCCACCTTCCCACATTGACATACAAAATCTGCCGAAAGCAAGCAAGGGCTTCACTTCCGGCAGAATCAGCTGGTTGTTCCTTTCAGGAACATCCACATCTTTTATTATTCAATCAACCCACGATTGCGGAGCAGCGCTTCGGGGTTAGGCTCGGCACCACGGAAACGGCGGT
>CAZDAN010000113.1:0-6991 GCA_964503565.1 uncultured Bacteroides sp. | reverse complement strand
GTGGGTGCGCAAAATCGGATTTGTCATGCGTGTGTCGGGCACCCACAAGGGGAGCCCATACAGTAGATCCTTCGACTTCGTAAACTTCGCTCAGGATGACAGGAGACCGCATGGCTCACTTGAAACTTGGAACCTGAAGTCTCAAATCACCTTCCCATATTCCTGGGCGGCATCGAAGCAGGGGCAGGCTTTGCGGGCCACGTCGCGGTGGCCCAGGATGCGGATGAGTTCGGGGTGCTCCTTCTTCAGGCTGATGATGAGGCGGATGAGGGCGCTGCGCTGTTGGGGGGTGCGTGTGTCGGCGGGGCGGCCTTGGGCGTCGTAGCCGCCGATGTAGCAGATGCCCACGGCGCGGTGGTTCCATCCGAGGGCATGGGCACCGTCGCGGTCGTAGGGGCGGCCGGTCTCGATGGTGCCGTCCAGGCGGACGACGTAGTGGTAGCCGATGCAGTCGAAGCCCCGCTCGCGGTGCCAGCGGTCGATGTCGGCGGCGCCCACGTCCTGCCCGGGGTGGGTGGCCGAGCAGTGGATGATGAGGGTGTCCTTGGGGGAGGGCTTGGAGCTTTCGAAGGACTCAGAGTTCTCGGAGGATTCTGAAATCTCTGAGTTCTCTGAGGAGTTGAAGAGAATGCTGTCGGTGCGCAGCGTTATCCAGCGGCGGCGGTCCATGTCGAAGACGGGCAGGAAGATGTGGCGCGGCACGTAGCGGAAGGGGTGCTTGAAGGCATACCAATAGCCGATGAGGGTGCAGTGCACGGTGCGGATGGTGCCGTCCGCTTCGTGGCGGTAGCTGACGGGGATGACACTGTGGAGCAGCTCGTGGGTCAGTTTCTCCACTTGTTCGTTCAGGGGGAAAGCCTCTTGGTTTTCCATCTCGGGCAGATTGTTGGTTGATACGTTCATATGGCTGAAAGTTTTAATGAAGTTGAAATCTGCCGCGAAGGTAAGGAAATCCCGTCGATGGAAAAAAGAGTTTCCATCGGTCCCGGTAGGGGAAGAACCGATGAATCTTGCTGTGGGACAGGGAGATAGATGCCCGATAAAAATTCTTGCGACTCAATCCGTGCCTGAAAACAGGGGCGGGTCGAGTCGGGAAGCTTCAGTGTGGGCCTGCTAAGTGCTTCTCTTTGAGCGAGTTCCCAAGCGCTTCGGATGCTTGTTGGTGGTGGAAACTCCGGTGGGTGCATTGGCCCGGCTCTCCAGCACGGCTTTGCGGGCGGTGGAGACCTGTCCGACGGTGAAGCGGGTGAAGAAGGTGTAGCCCAGCTCCTCGGCCAGGTCGGTGCAGCTGATGTCGCTTTCGCTCACGCCCCGCTCGTCGCCCGGGCGCAGGGGCTTGGGGCCTTTGCCGCTGAGGCCCAGCTCCACCACGCAGAACAGGAAGTCGCTGTGGCAGCATTTGTCGGTGAGCATGTAGGGTTCCGTGTAGGGCTTTCCCTCGCCGTCGGTGCAGAGCCATCCTTTGGCGTTGCACTCGCCGATGAAGTTGTCCCACTCCGCCTCGGCTCCCTTCTTCCACCAGCGGCGGTCGCGCTTCTTGTAGGCGGTCAGTGCCTGGGCCAGCAGCTCTTTCAGTTCGTCCACGTGGGCGGTGCGTCGTCCCTTCAGGGTGTCCAGCTCGGCATATCCGCTGATGAGGTGGCGGTAGCGCAGGGGCTGTTCGCCGAGCAGGCGGAAGGCGTTGGCCGTCAGTCCCGTCTCGAGGTAGAAGATGAAGGCCGCATCGTTCTCGTAGAGGCGTGCCAGCTCCGATGTCATGGTCAGAATCTTCCGGGCGCGCTTCTCCTGTTCGTCGGTCACCTTGTTCTCGAATCGCAGGGAGTGGAAGTGTTGCGTCACCATCGAAGGTTCCTTCAGGTTCTGTCGGTAAAATTCGATGAGTTTGTCGCTGCGGTAGATGAGTTTGCGCTCGCGTACCAGGGAGAGGGTCTTCTGCACGTCCATGCCGGTGATGCCGTCCTCGGCTTCGCGCTGTTTCTCCTTTCGTGCCCGCTGGAGCAGGTACCATACGGAGGCTTCGCACTTGGTGAGCGAGCAGAGGTTGCGCACCTCTCTCACCTTCTTCTCGCTGAGCAGGTTAGGGGTGTTCCAGGCAACGGTGGTCAGTTGTCCCAGCAGTTTCATGTAGGGACGGGCGAACTTGAAGCAGTCATGCGTTGGGGGGATAGTGTTGTTATCCATAGGGCCATAAATGTTTTAGGGGTTACGAAAAAAAGCGTTCTTTTCTCTATCTGCCTGCAAAGCTATAAAGAATTTTTGGGATAGAGAAATATTTCTGAAACATTTATTCCCATCTTACGCTCAGGCCCCGCAACAGGGTGGCGCTGGCCCCCGTCGAACCGGTGTGCTGTATGCCCACGCCGCCGAAGGGGTTGGCCTCGATGGGGGCCGAGAGGTTCACCTCGCGCACCACGTCGGGCTGGGTAGGCCGGGGCAGGGGCAACACGTTCTTCACCGTGGCGCTGAGGGTGTCTCCCTCGGCCCGGAGGCGGATGACGCATCCCTTGCGGTAGCAGTTCGAGGCGACGGAGGGGGTGATGGGTGTGGCCTTTCCGTCGGTATATTTCATCAGCATGAACTCCACGGCGCGGTCGTGGCGGGTGGTGCGGACGATGCGCAGGGCATAGCCCGTCAGGGTGCGGGTGTCCATCTTGATGCAGACATCCATGTACTGCCCCGTGGCACTGCCGAAGCCCTGTCCGGCCGGCTTGCAGGGAACCACGTCGAGGGTAAGCCGCATGTTGCCGTACTTGCCCTCCAGCGGGGTGTAGAGCAGGCGTGCTCCGCGGGTGCTCTGCATCAGTCCGTAGAATCCGGCGGCACCGTCCACCCCTTCGCCAAAGAACCACGGGTCGCCGAAGGGCGAGGGTGCCCAGTCGTACTCCTCGGTGTCGGCCGGCTTGTGGGCATCCACCGTCCAGAATCCCGGCAGGATAGCCGTCTGGCGTGTGGTGGAGAAGTCCTCGAAGTGGGTATGGAGGCGGCTGATGCGCGTCTGGCCCGTCTGCACAGCCTCGCCGAAGCCCAGTGCCGTGATGGTTCCCACGGGGCTTCTCGGATTCTTGGGGGCGACGACGGCGCGCAGGAAGTAGCCATTGTCGGCGGCCGTCAGGGGATAGGTGCGCATCGGCCGGTCGGGGTAGTTCGATGTGGCCACCCGGATGTCGCCCTCGCCATTAGGCCCTGTGCAGCGGTGCCAGGTGATGAGGGAGTGGTCGGCACGGCCTTGCAGGTCCAGTTCGTAATCGACCCGCAGCGTGTCTCCCTCCCGCACCAGGGTGGGTTGGCGCAGGTAGGCGGGCGGCGGCAGTTCGCTGGGATGCACGGTCAGCACACAGGCAGCCTCCAGCCCCGTCGGGTCGGTGGCCACGACGATGGCCTCCAGCGGCTCCTCGCCCCGGTTGTCGGGGACGACCTCCAGGCTGCCGTCCTCCTGTGGCTCCAGCTTTACGCACGCGGGGGAACCGTCGGCCACGCTCCAGCGCAAATCCGTGGCTGCGACGGAGAAATCCGCCCGTTCGCCGAACTTCATGTGGGTGGCTTTCAGGGTCAGCGGCTCTTTCCCCGTCTCGATGTTGGCCTTGCGCCGGTTCAGTGCCAGTCCCACCGCCTTTCCGCCGCAACTTTTCAGGAAGTCCGGCTGGCTGGCGGGGTTCCAGTCGTCCGCGCCGCCCAACAGGTTGCGCAGGTTATAGACCACCGTGTCGCCCGTGGCTCCCATGGTGAACAGGCTCTTGGGCAGGGTCAGGCGGAAGGCCTCCAGCAGGGGCTTCCCCGTCAGGCCGATGCCCAAGTGGGGCCGCCCGGAGTCGATGAGCAGGGGGGCGCCGTTCAGCGTCAGGTCGTGCTGGTAGCAGCGCAGGTCGTCGGTGGGTGTGGGGGTCCAGTTTATCTGCAGGTCGGGCTGGCTGCTGGTCCATCGGCAATCGACCATCGTCACGGGGCTGCCCACCTTCGTCAGGTATTGCGTGCCCTCGGTCAGGGCGTGGAGGTCGCAGTTCAGGAAGACCGCCCCCGTGCCCTGTGTGCTGTAGAAGGGCTTTCCGCTGAAGAGCGTGAATCGGCAGTTGAGGTGTACACCCGTGCCGCACAAGGCATCGTCGGTGCACTCGAAGTAGCAGTTCTCGAAGAATGTGCGCCGTGCGCCCACCAAGGGGCAGGTGTTCAGGCGGCTGATGAAGCGGCAGTTGCGCGCCACCACGCGGTCGCCGTGGCAGATGGCCAACTGGGCCTGCACGATGGCGTCGGCGCGTCGCTTGCGGTTCAGCGTCGTGTCCGGCTCATAGACCAAATCTACGTTGCAATAGTTTCCCAGCGTCAGGTTCTCAAACGTGATGTTTTCGCCCGTCAGGTGCAGCATGGTGAAGTTTCCCACCGCCCCCTGCGTCTGTCCGCGGTTGCTGGCCAGGATGGTGTGGGCGGCGTTGTCGCTCAGGCCGATAAGGCGCGTGTGGCTCATCTCCACCTTCAGTCCGAAGGGCACACTGTCGCCCCGCTTCGGCCGTCGCTCGGCCGGGTCGTCGGGGTCGTCCATCCAATAGACCCACGGGGTGATGTAGATGCTGAGCGGCCGCTCCTGGGTGAACACCTCGTCGAACACCGTCAGCTGGATGCTGTCCGCCGCCAGCATGGCCTCCCGCACCGTGCGGAACACCGTGCCGCTGCGCACTTCGGCCTCTGTCGCCCGCGGGTTTACCAGCCACGTGTGCGAGTCGCTCTTCAACTGATTGTCACCGTATCGGAATGTCGTTTGCGCCACGGTCGCCAATGCACATGCAACCGCCAACAACGCGAGAGTAATCTGTCTTTTCATGTCTTAGCTTTCTTGTTAATGGGGCAAAAACCATTTTCGTGCAAAAGTAACGTGCTTTTGCCACTTTTCCAAGGAAAAACGGGAATATTTTACCACTTTTCCAAGATATGAGGAGGCGGTTACTCCTTCGTTATTCCATCCTAACCTCTGGAATAATGAACTCTGCACTGTCCATGGGCTTTTGCAGTCCATAGAACATACAGTAGTAGATTGGCAAATAAGTAATTCCCTTCTTGACAGAGACCTCACGCTCATTGCTCAACACTACGGCTTTACGGATATGATAATCAGGTGTATTCAAGAAATTATTGAGAGCACTGTGTATGGTATAATCCTTACCCGACTTAACTTCAAGGGGCAATACCGTCAGGTTGTCGTAGTCATCAATCAGGAAATCCACCTCCCCCCTTTGTTTGTTGTCATAGTAGTGCAATGCACAACCATGGGCATGCAATTCCTGCGCTACAACCGATTCATAGACAGAACCGAGGTTTATGCAATTTTCATCTCTGAGAATGGCATTGATGTTAGTTCCGTACAATAAAGAGGTCAACAAACCGACATCATTCAAATACAATTTCAGCAGATTCTTGCTTTCCGACTCCAACAACGGAAACTTGGGGTTGCTGATAGCACGCACAGCGAGAGCTATTCCCGAATTTGTCAGGTATTCGAATTCATCAGCATAGTCACTAAACTGTTTATGTCCGGCCGACGTTTCGATACGTTTCACAATGATGCGTTTTTTCCGGTTCTCCATGTTTGAAGGAATCAAATCGTACACCTTTCGGATGACTAACTTCCTCTCTGCATCATACTGTGAAGCATCGATTTTGTAGAGTGCATGAATGTCGCGTTGCACCTTACGCACCAGTGCCATGTTTCTGGTGGCAACAAACTTGTTGATAGCCTCGGGCAGTCCCCCGACAAGTAGATATATCTTGAACTGTTGAAGCATATAATTGTGCATCGATTCGTTCAGACTTTCTCCTGCAAGGAACTTATGCTTCACACCGTCAATGGTGTTCTGACTACAGTTCGTCGCCAACAGGAACTCTTCGAAATCAAGCGGAAACATCTCTTCTACTGCAATACTCCCAATAGGAACCGAAGCTGTCTGCGACAAAGCTACGCCTAATTGTGATCCGCTTGCAATGTAAGTATATTTCCCCTCTTGATTTAGAAACTTCAACATGGTCATCAGGTGAGGGTAACTCTGTATCTCATCCAAAAAAATGAGCGTATTACCTTTATCTCCAAGTTTGTTTCCGGCGAAGGTCCCCAGTTGTAGATAGAAATCATTTGTGTTTTTCACCTGTGCAAAAATACCTGCACTTTCTCGGTCTTCCTTGAGGTTGATTTCTACGTAATTCTTGAACATTTTTCTCCCTACATATCGGATAAGATATGACTTCCCAATCTGTCTGGCACCGTTTACCAAAAGAATCTTATTTGGCTCATTACGCAAAAAATCTTCTATACGAGATGCAAACTTCCTATATAACATGGGCTTATATTTTGCGCAAAGATAATTATATTCTTATATACATGCAAGAAATTGGGACTTTTTCCGAGAAAACAGAGCCAATATCGGGACTTTTTCCAAAAAAAATAGAGTCAATATCGGGACTTTTTCCGAAAAAAAAGAGTGCACTTATTTGCCAATAAACGATGTTTGCACCGCTAAAATGCGAAAAAGAACTAAAAAGGACTAAGATGGACCGGCGCGTCAGTTCGAATCATGGCTAAATTCTTCATTGCCGATGCATGATTTTGGGGAAAATATTCATTCGCAATGAAGCTTTTCTGCAAAAATGCTTGAGGAGTAGGGAAAACCATTGACACCTGTTGGTAATAAATCCCGCACCTCTATTCCATCCCTATTTCGTTGAAAGGAACACCCTCGTGAGGGGCGCATAATTGCATATATATACAATATGAAGGTGAGGGGGCGAGGTAAGGCGCAAAGTGGTCAGCCGCTAACCTCTCAAGTGGTCAGCGGCTAAGGTGTCCGGCGGTTAGCCCGTGTCCTCTCAAGTGGTCAGCGGCTGACCTCTCGACACCTTAGCGGCTAAAGGGTAGGGAAAAGGAGGTTTTTGCTTGATTTTCCCGACCGGAAAATGTATAAGTAATGTTGAAAAAATAAGTTGCATCAGTTGATAGGTTTGATGAGGTAGT
>CAZDAN010000112.1:0-7010 GCA_964503565.1 uncultured Bacteroides sp. | reverse complement strand
GGCCGAGGAGTCGGTGCAGAACTGGATGCTCTCAACCCTGTCGGTGAGCAATGACATGAGCGAGAACCTCTCTCTTCAAGACCGCATCTTGCTTGAATCCATTCCGTCGGAATACGGGCGTTTGGGAGAGATGACAGAGGCCATGAAGAAGCGCGTGTGCCTGAGCATGGAGTATCAGAAATATGGACACTCCGAGGTGAAAAGGGTGACGCTGGAGCCTTATTGCATCAAGTTGTTCAAGAGGCGCTGGTATGTGTTCGGCCGATTGCACGACGAGGGCATGGAGGGTGACAACTACCGCATCTATTCCTTTGACCGCATCAAGGAGATTGTGTTGACCGACTCGCACTATGACTTGCCGGCTGACTTCAGTGCCAAAGAGTTGTTCAGGGATTATTACGGCATATTACTGAGCCACGACACAAGGGCGGAGCGCATCGTGGTGAGGGCGCACGGCAACGAGCGCTTCTATGTGCGCGACCTGCCCATACACCATAGCCAACGGGAGATAGGGGAAGGGGAGGACTTTGCCGACTTTGAATTGCGGATGCACGCCACGTCGGACTTCTGTAGCCATGTGTTGAGCCGTAGCAACCAATTGCAGGTGCTCGAACCTGAGTGGCTGGTGAAGAAGGTGAAGGCTATGTTACTGGATGCCTTGGAGAGGTATGAGGTTTAAGGTTTAGGGTTTAAGGTTTAGGGTTCAAACGATGAACATCAAAAAAAGAGGGCTGTGTCAGAATTTATTTTAGGCACGGATTTCACGGATTTCACAGATAATTACCCCCTTCCGGGTATAAATTTGAAATAAAAATCTGTGTTAATCCGTGTAATCCGTGCCTATTTTTATTTTTGACACAGCCCTCCTTTTATTTCCTTACGAAGGAGGGGCGTCAATCAATATTTGAAGCCATCCTTCTTGACGTAGATGCGGTAGTTCTTGATGCCACCGGGCACTTCCTTCTCCATGCGGGGGAGGTATTGGAAGGCGGTGAGTGTCTGCACACTACCGAGGTCGATAACGATGGAGTGGGGGAACTTGACTCCACCCACGGTGCTCCAGTAGGTTGACTCCTGAAGGTCGTAGAGCTTGTCGCCCGCACGGTTGCCACGGTTGGTCTCTTCGCTATCGGCGTAGGAGATTGTCCAAGGCTCGCGGCTCAGGCGTTCGCCATTCTGGTCGAGCAGGTAGCACTCGGCGATGCAGGCAATGTCCTTGCCATCGTGGGCATCGAGGGCTTCGATGCATACGTAGCGACCACTGACGGGGGCGTCGAACTTCACCTCCTGCCATCCGTTGCCGGGTGCAAAGGCTCCCTTGGCTACGGGCTTTTCACCGGCGAGGTTCAAGGTCTGTCCCTCCTTGCGGTGGGTCTTGGGCTTCACGTTGTTCAGCTTGTCGATGATGGGCTTGTTGAGTCCCTCTACGACGGGGCTTTCGGGACCTACGACGTCGAGGACAATGATTTCGTTTTTACCCTTCTTCAACCAGCATCCGGGCATGTAGAGGGTCTGCTGGGGGCCGATATTCCAGAAGCGTCCGATAGCGTGGCCATTGACATACACTTGGCCTTTGCCCCATGATTCCATATTGATGAAGGTGTCGCCCACTTTCTTGAGGTTGAAGGTGCCGCGGTAGTAACCCATCTTGCCGGTGAGGGCGTCGTGGCGCATCTCCAGTGTCATGGGGCCTTCGAAGGCGTTGAGGGCTGTCTGATAATCATCGGGGATGGTTGCCATCTCCCAGTTCTTGAGGTCGTAGGTGGCGGTGTGGCCATTCACTTCGGTGGTGAGGAGCACCTTGTCGGTGATACCCTTGAAATCCTTGATGGCGCGACCGAAGTTGATGCGACCCATGCCTTCAACGAGGATGACGAGGACATCGCCCTGCTTTACTGAGGGGAGGGTGAGGGAGGTTTCGTGAAGCACGCGGTCGAGCTTGCCGATGTACTTGTCATTGATATAGACCTGTGCATAGTCATGTCCGTCCTTCAGGGTGAGGAGGCTCTGGCTCTTGATTTCGGGCAGGGTGGTGGAGTACTTCACGGTTCCCCATCCCATGTTGAGGTCTTCGAAGGTCTTCACCTCGCGGCTCTGCGTGCGGCCGCGGATGCCACGGTCGATGGGTACGAACTGGTCAAGTGTCACCTTGGGGAATGAGACGAGGGGCATGGGTGCCTTGGGCACGGAGGGGAGCTTCTTGTCGGAAAACTTGGCCATCATCTCGCGGAGTTCGTAGTACTTGGGAGTGGCATGGCCATACTCGTTGATGGGTGCGTCATAGTCGTAAGAGGTGACATCGGGAGCAAAGCCGGGCGAGTTGGCGCCTGCCCAATGGCCGAAGCTGGTTCCTCCGTGAGTCATGTAGAGGCTGAACGAGATGCCTTTCTCAAGCATTTCGCGCATACCGGCCACCATGTCTTTGCTATCGCGTGTCTCGTGGCGTCCGCCCCACTTGTCGAACCATCCGCTCCAAAACTCTGAGCACATGAGCGGAGAGTCGGGACGGAGTTCTTTCAGCTTGCGGAACTGCTGGTCGATGTTTGAGCCGGTGCCGAAGTTCATTGTCCACACGAGGTCGTCGAGGCCGTTGTTGGTGAAGTTGCTGGCCCAGTCGCACTGGAAGAGGGTGACATCGGTGAAGCCGGCGCGACGAACGATGTCGCGGATGTTGGAGACGTAGGGCTTGTCGGTGCCATAAGAACCGTACTCGTTCTCAACCTGCACCATGATGATGTTACCGCCACGGGCCAACTGGAGGTCGGCCAATTGCTTGCCCACCTCTTTCTCAAAGATTTCTACGCGCTCGAGGAAGTAGGGATCATTTTCGCGCAAGCGGATGTCTTTCTTCTTGAGCAACCACCAGGGGAGTCCGCCCATTTCCCATTCGGCACACACGTAGGGGCCGGGGCGTACGATGATGTACATGCCATGCTTCTGAGCCAAACGACAGAAGGCGGCGATGTCGTTGTTGCCGGTGAAGTCGAACTTACCTTCCTCCTGCTCGTGGATATTCCAGAAGACATAGAGGCAGATTGTGTTCATGCCCAACGCTTTGCACATCTTGATGCGGTGCTCCCAATAGGCTTGGGGAATGCGCGGATAGTGAATCTCGGCGGCTTTCACCACGAAGGGTTTGCCATTAAGCAGGAAAGTGCCTTTGTCCACTTCGAAGGTCTCGGGCTGCTTGGCCTTTCCGAATGCACTGCCCGTGGCCATAAGGGCGGCGACGAGCAGAAGAAGAATTTTGTTTTTCATACTGTCTTAATTGTGAATTATTGGTTTATGAATTATTATTTTATTTCTGATATACTCTGACGTAGTCGATTTCGTAGCGCATGGGGAAGGCTTCGTCGTCGATGTATCCGCCATTGTTTCCTCCTAAGGCCAGATTAAGCAAGAGGTAGTGCGGCTGGTGGAAGGGGTTCTTATCGTCGTTTCCCTTTCCGTTCTTCACTTTGGAGAGGTCGGTTTCGTTCAGCAATTCGTTGTCCAAGTAGAGGCGGATGAAGTTCTCATCCCAATCCATGCGCCACACGTGGAATTTGCTTGCCCAATCGGGGTCATTGTTGAGAAAATGTTTGAAAGGGATGGCTTTGCTATCCCAATGGGCCATCCAGCGTTTGTCGGTGCCCCATGCCACGTTGGCCAAGATGACAGGCTTGCCTTCTTGGCGATAAAACTCCATGATGTCCACCTCGCCACACGAAGGCCACTCCATGTCGCGCCCAAGTGTCCAAAAGGCCGGCCATGCACCGGGGCCTACGGGGATACGTGCACGGATTTCAAAACGTCCGTAGAGGAACTCCTTCTTGCCCTGTGTCTTGATGGACGAGGAGGTGTAGCGTGCATACTTGCGATTTTTCCGCCAGTCGTAGCTTTCGGGGTTGTAGTTGGGATTTTTAACTCGCTCCTGACGGCCTTCGATGATAAGGAGGCCATCCTGACACGTGGCGTTGTCTGGTTGGTACCATTGTGCCTCGTTGTTGCGTGCGAAGCCTTGTTCGTAGCTCCACACCTTCTCATTGGGTTTTCCGTCGGTGTCGAACTCGTCGCTCCACACCAGCTTCCACTCTTGTGCCTGTACGTTCAATGCCAACACTCCTCCGAAAAGAAGGCTCCACAGGCGACTTGTCATAAATGTAGTCTTCATCGTTACTCGTTTTTCATGTATATAATAGTATAATATGGGGCAAAGATAGGTAATTAAATTAGAAATTAAAAATTATAAATTAAAAATGTGTCAAGGGGGGAGGCACATTCCCTATCTTTTGCTACAAATAAGGCAATCTGACCCTTATAATAAGGCAACCTTAGCCCTGGGTTAAGGTAGTCTTAGCCCAAGGATGAGGTCGCCTTAACCCAGGGATGAGGTCATCTGTGTCGCTTCAGGTGGAGACGATGGGTGATGCACGAGGGGAGTTCCTCCTCGTAGTGGCTGACCATGATGAGCGTCTTGCCCGGGCGCTGACAGAAGGTGTCGATAATCTCCTTCACCATCTTTCCGTTACGGGCATCGAGGCCGTGCAAAGGTTCATCGAGGATAAGCAGCTGGGGATCTTTGACAAAGGCACGGGCCAGAAGGCAGAGGCGCTGCTCACCGCTGGAGAGGGTGAGGAAGTCGCGGTCGCGCAAGTGAAGAATGCCGAAGAGTTGCATCCACCATTCACACACGGTGCGTTGCTCGGGGAGGGTGCGCCGGTAGAGACCCACCGAGTCGTGAAGGCCCGAAGCCACAATGTCGATGGCCGGCAGGTTTTTCAGATAGGCGCGGTGCATCTCGGGCGAGACGTAGCCGATATGCCTCTTTATCTCCCAAATGCTTTCGCCCGTGCCTCGGCGACGGTCAAAGAGGGTGATGTCGCAAGCGTAGGATTGCGGATTGTCGGCACAGACGAGGCTTAATAACGTTGATTTTCCCGCACCGTTTTCGCCCGAGAGTGCCCATCGCTCACCATTCAGCACCGTCCAGTCAAGCTCTTTCAGGATGGTGCGTTCGCCATAGCGGATGGAGACGTTGCGAAACTCCACAATCTTCTCCGCCTCCATGTCGTCCGTCCGACGAGGGAGGGCAAGCAGGGCTTTCCGCTTCTCATCGTCCAACACGTCCGCACGCTGGCGACAGATGCCCCTGTGCTCTGCCAACGTCCGCTTCTCGCCACACGTCATATCTTCCACCTCCACCACGTGGGTGATGAAGTCGGGGATATCCTCAGCCTTGGAGAGGACGAGGATGAGCTGCAAGTCGCTCTCTTGTGTCAACTTTACTAATAAATCACGCAATTGGGTGCGCGTGTCGGCATCCAAGCCGATGAAGGGATTGTCCAAGATGAGCACACGCGGATTGCCGATGAGAGCCTTCGTCAGGTGAAACTTGCGCATCTCGCCACTGGAGAGCAGGATGGAGGTCTTTGCCAGCATCTCCTCAATGCCGAAGAGCCGATAGAGACGACGGCGCATTTCCGGATCGCCTCCCTCAGGCATCAGTTCGGCCACGGTAGGGTAGATGTCGGCATCCTGGCTGTTCCATCGTTGTTGGTAGTAGTAGCTTCCCTCGGCCGTGTCGCCATAAGTGTCGCGAAAAGCCATGTAGCGGATGTTGTCGAACGCCATGTGTGAGGTGCGCGGCGCGAAGTCATACTCCACATCATTCATCAACAGGGGATATTTGCCGATGAGCGTGTTCACCAGCTCGCTCTTTCCTCCACCGTTAGGCCCCACGATGGCCATGTGTTCGCCCGCCTCAAGGGCAAAGTTTATGGGCGTCTTCATGCGGTGAATCGGGTGACGGGCAATGCCGTTTGTTATTTTTATAATGCTCATGTCTTCTTTTTTGGGGCATGGATTACACGGATTAACACGGTTTTATAATTTATAAATCATATTTATTTCAAGTCATCCGTGTAATCCGCGTAATCCGTGCCTGATATTCATCTTTTTCTATCCGGATTTTTTTGAAGAAAATCTTTCCATCCGCGATAGCCCTTCTCCATCGTCGGGCACCCCATCTGCAGATAGTGGCAATAGGCAACGCCGAGGGCATCCGTTGCATCCAATGAGGAGCCGAAGTCCTGCCCCTCAATGTGAAGCATGCGCTGAAGCATACCGGCCACTTGCTCTTTGCTGGCGGCACCATTGCCGGTGATGGCCATCTTGATTTTCAGGGGAGCATACTCGGTAATAGGGATATCGCGACTGATGGCTGCGGCCATGGCCACTCCTTGTGCACGGCCGAGCTTGAGCATGGATTGCACATTCTTGCCGAAGAAGGGGGCTTCGATGGCCAGTTCGTCGGGCAAATAGGATTCGATGATGCCGGTGACACGCTGGAAGATGTGCCCCAACTTCAGGTAGGGGTCGCTCATCTTGCGCAGGTCGATGACGCCAAGCGCCACCACCTCCGGCTTGGTGCCCGTGATCTTTAACACACCGTATCCCATGACGTTCGTGCCAGGGTCGATGCCAAGGATAATCTTCTCTTTTACAGGCTGTATCACTCGATTACCTCCATTAACGTAGGAAATGCCACCACCTTGTCCTTGAACACTTTCAGCATCTCGGCATTCAAGCCGGCGCCTTGTGCCGTGTGCCATTGGTGAAGGGTGCGCGTGTCCTTCACCTCCCATTGCAGGGAGAAACACTCCGAATCCTGCTCCTTATGGCTGAGAATGCGTGTAAGGCGCGGATGTTTCAGTCGACCATCAGCTTCAACCTGAGGCATATACACTTCGTGTAACCAGATGATGAAGTTGCGTGCTTCGTCGTTGCCAGTCTGATAAGTGGTGTTATAAATCAGCATAGTTCTATTTCGTATAATCCAATCAAAACTTTAGGCACGGATTACACAGAGTAACACGGTTTTATCTCTCTTGTTTCTTCGTATATTCGTGCAATCCGTGTAATCCGTGCCTAAAAAGAAAGAGAAGCGGTTTTTTAATTCCAACTTCTCTTCTTTGTTTGTGGAGCATACGAGAGTCGAACTCGTTACCTCTTGACTGCCAGTCAAGCGC